>PCAW01000052.1:0-13231 GCA_002730775.1 Methanobacteriota archaeon
AATAGGTCCACAAAAGTCAATTGAAAGGAATTCTGTCCCATCTGCATTATTCAGAATTCGGACATCTCCTATTCCATCTAGGGGTGCAACTAGAACCGCTTCTGTTAGTACCGCCAAACCTACTCTGAGACCACAATCGATTGATTTTTGCATATCCAATGTTTCCTCATTCATTCTTCTTGCAACATCTACTGCAATCTGTATAGAGGCACTTTCCCTATCTGTTGTATCGAGTAAATTCCGCAACTCTTCCTCTATTTTCATTCCATCCAAATAATCTTCCAGTAGTTTTTCGGTTCTACTAGCTAAATCTGAAGCTCTAGGAATTTCAATTGTATTTTCAAAATCCAAATTTTTAGATTTTGCAATACTCGCGATTTGATAAACACTCTCTGTTCTTTCTTCTAACCATGATTCATAGCTTTCTTGCTCTCTTTCAAGACGCTCCGAATCTATCGTAAAATTACTCGAATTCACACCAATCATGTCCACCCCCTACCAACCAATAACTCCTCCAAGAATACCCACCGCCCAATAACATTCAGTGTGAACACTGTCAAATATTGCGATTTAATGTGGTAACATTCATTCGATTAACTCACGCCGTATAGAAAGATAACAACATGTCGACGAGTGTTTTAGATGCTAAATCTCGCTTAATAGAAAAGGTCAGAGAGTTAGCTTATCTCAATTCTCCCGATGAATTATTCACTCTTGCCAGCGGACGTCAGAGCCCTCACTTTTTTGATATGAAACCAGTAATGATGGACCCTGAAAGTGCGCATCTTTTAGGGGTATTAATACATTCGAAAATCGATTCTTTACAAGAAATAGATGCAGTGGGAGGACTTGAGTTAGGGGCCGTTCCTTTGACAGGAATCGTCATAGCAAAAGCGGCCAAAGAATCTAAAATTAAAGGATTCATGGTCCGTAAAGAGGCTAAAGGCAGAGGGGGAAGGAAAACTGGTAACCCGCCAGGAATTGAAGGATCTAGTCTAAATAAAGGAGATAGAATTATTCTATTAGAGGATGTTACAACAACTGGTGGATCTGCTTTGAAGGCATCTGAGAGAATGGAAGAAATAGGTTGTGAGGTTGTTGCCTGCATTACAATCCTCGACCGACAGGAAGGCGGAGCAGAGGCATTCGAAAACGCGGGAGTATTATTGCTTCCATTGCTGGTTCGTTCGGACATTACAGGTGAGTAAATGGGTCAGCATGAGATTGATGCTGAAAATTTACCATATCACCCTGAAAAACTTCCCAAGAAAGATTATGTTAGCGTCAATGATTATCTTTCTCTTGACATTAGGGTTGGTAAGATTATCGACGTAGAGAATTATCCTGAGATGAGAAAACCGTCTTACAAAATCACAGTTGATTTTGGGCCCAAAATTGGTCAACTTTCTACCTCTGCACAAATAACAAATTATTCTAGAAGCGAATTAATTAATCGCTTAGTTGTAGGTGCTATAAATTTGGGAGAAAAGACATTACCTGGGGGTTTTATCTCACAATTCTTGATTCTTGGAGCACTAGACCCCGATGGAACGGTAAATTTACTTGAATTGGCTAGTAATGTTTTGTTGGGATCAACCGTTGCCTAAGATATATCATACAAATCTTTGTGTTTATAGCAGTAACTACCTTTTCTAAAGGACATTCTATTACATTTTTTATTATTTATTGAATCAATATGCTTACAATATAATGACGGTGGTTCAGGACTCCAAGTTGTTTGGAGAATGGTTTCTCTTGACAACTTAGAGCTCTCAGACATGTCAGTTTTTTCCAGATTACTTGGCTTCTGATTTTTCTTTCTGATTTTTTCCAGATTGTTTTTTTCTCTTTCCATACATTCTCTGCAAAGGAGCATATGCGTCTTTTTCTTCTTTTTTGAACCTCCGGTAGAAGGTGCTGGTAAGTCAACTAAACCAACACCTCCCCCCTCTAAAGCTGCAAAGACTGCAAGTACTCCTACTCCTACAACTACTGTTCCCACAGCAACTTGTCCGAGAGTCTTTGCATAAACCTCAACTGGATCATCGCCAATACTTTGACAGTCACTACAAATGTGTGCCCAGCACCCTCCACTTTGACAATTCCAAGCAAGTGATTTATCGGCTTCCAAACATTTGTCGCAAGTACCCGTTGCTAGAGCAATTTCAGGGTTCTTAGTAAATATTGCGATCATCGCTCCAATGCCGATTATTGCTGCTACAAATTGCAGTAACAGCCCCCCTCCAGAGCCAATTGCAAAGGCTCCTATTAACCCTAATCCTCCAAGCACTCTCCTTACCGTTTCTTTTTTACTCAAATCTTCAGGAGAAAGTGTTTGATCTTCTAGAAGCCTAACTTTCTTTGGATCATTTTTTCTAAATTTAGGCTTTATTCCATTTAGAAGATCTAACTCTCCTGCATCAAACCAAAACGTGGGGCAATTTCTACAAGAGTCAATAACGACCTTTTCTGTAGTCATTGCTTGACTTTCAATCATACTAATCTTTTCAATAACGTTTTCTGGGATATCTAACTCAATTTCATCCATCAGTGTTTCGCACATAGGGCAATTACAGTCGCCTTCACCTCTATTATCGCCTCTATTTTTATCCAACATACTGCCCTTAGATATTACCAATTCAATTGATTTAGCAGCAACTCCCACTCCCCAACATTGTTTACAAATTAATAGATCTACTCCATCTACTTCTTCATTTGCTTCGATATATAGTCCAACATTGCACCGAGGGCAGGGGTGGCTACTCAATTCACTCATGATACTACAATGAACTCATCGTTGATTAGTATTTTCACGACATCACACCATCAACCTCATGAATGGAGCCGATTACGGTTAATCATGACAATGGTACAAATGTCGACCACACTTGGCAATATACAAATTGAACTCTATACAAAAGACTGTCCTGAGACTACAGCAAATTTTCTTAAATTAGTAGATTCAGGATTCTATAACGGTTTGCATTTCCATCGTATTATCAAAGATTTCATGATTCAAGGTGGTTGCCCCAACTCAAAGAATCCTGACAGTGGTAAGGCGGGAATGGGTGGTCCCGGATGGCAGATCCCTTGTGAAAAATCTGCTTTAGCAAAGGCTCACGATCGGCCAGGTCTATTTTCTATGGCTAATGCCGGACCAAATACGGGGGGCTCCCAATTCTTCTTGACCACAGTACCTACGCCTTGGCTCAACGGCAACCATGCAGTATTCGGAGAAGTAGTCAAAGGAATGGATGTTGTAAAGTCAATTGAGTCTCAAGAAACGGACCGTCGCGACAAACCTTCCACTCCAATGCAAATTATTTCTGTAGAGCGAATTTAGTTGTAATTAGTATTTTTTTTCGGAATACTGTAAACATATACTCTAAGTTTATTAATAAGTTATTAACCCCGATAAATATGGCAAAGCATCGAACAGGAGATAGGAGAATACTAAGCATAAGTATTCCTGAAGATTTAGCGAAGAAATTAGATAAGAAAGTAGGAAAAGGCCAGAATGATGGCCGTTCTGCTACAATATCAAAGATGATAGAGAATTCTTTGAATTCTAGTAGTAACTCTAAGCCCTATTCTCCTGAAACTCAACGTAGATTCCCGCAGGCTGATCAGGAAATTAGAATTGAGAAGGATACAATGGGCGATGTTGAAGTACCTTCAGATAGATATTATGGAGCTCAGACAGCTAGGTCACTAATTAATTTCAATATTGGAGAGGATACAATGCCTCATTCAATAATTCGTGCGTTTGGTATTCTGAAAAAGGCTGCTGCAGAAACTAATGTAGAATTGGGAGAGTTAGATCCTAAAGTCGGTGCTTTGATTTCTTCTGCATGTGAAGAAGTCATCTCAGGCTCATTAAACGAACATTTTCCTTTACGAGTATGGCAAACCGGATCGGGTACACAGACTAATATGAATGCTAACGAAGTCATAGCAAATCGGGCGATCGAACTTACTAACGGACGTTTAGGAAGTAAATCTCCAGTTCATCCAAATGATCATGTAAACAGGGCTCAATCAAGTAACGATACATTTCCAACTGCTATGCATATTGCTGCAGCAGAAGAAATACAACATAGATTATTACCAGCTATAATGACTCTCAGAAATTCACTTGATATCAAATCAAAACAATTTTCAGATATTGTTAAGATAGGTAGAACACATTTAATGGATGCTGTACCTTTGACTTTAGGNCAAGAGTTTAGTGCATATGTTTCGATGTTAGATTATGANATCTCTAGAATCGAAAATGCTCAATTAGATTTATTTGAATTAGCTTTAGGAGGTACAGCAGTAGGGACAGGGCTTAATACCCATACANATTTTGCAGAAATAGTAGCTAAAAAAATAGCGGATTATACATCATTAGAATTCATTAGTGCAGAGAATAAGTTCTCTCAACTAGCATCCCATGATGCTATAGTGGCAGCATCAGGGACGTTGAATACATTATCAGCGTCTTTGATGAAAATCGCAAATGATATTCGGTGGTTAGGTTCAGGGCCTAGGTGCGGTTTTGGAGAATTATCTCTACCTGCAAATGAACCAGGATCCAGTATAATGCCAGGGAAGGTTAATCCTACTCAAGCAGAAGCAATGACCATGGTTTGTTGCCAAGTGATGGGAAATAATACTGCAATTTCTATTGGAGGAAGTCAAGGAAATTTTGAATTGAATGTGTATAAGCCGATGATGATTCATAATTTATTACACAGCATAAGAATTCTTTCAGATACATGCATTTCATTTTCAGAGAAATGCGTATCAGGTTTAGAAGCCAATCATGAGAAAATATCTCAACATTTAGAAAATTCATTAATGCTAGTTACAGCACTTAATCCACATATTGGGTATGATAACGCCGCCAAAATCGCTAAGCACGCTCATAAAAATAATCTTACACTTAGAGAAAGCGCTTTGGATTTAGAATTACTCGATAATGAACAGTTTGAAAAATGGGTTAAGCCAGAACAAATGACAGGTCCAAAGAAGTAAAAAAAAAATAAGCCGAAGTACCGATAGGTGGGAGCTAGCAGTGGGTTCTGAACATTGGGGGATCATTACCCTCTGCTAACTCCGCAGGGTCCCAGGTTTGTAGGTTCCCTAAGGTTCCTACTCTCCTGGGGTAGATGACTTAGAGACTTCTAGCTCTCTCTTTGTCTTTTTCCGAATNTTTNGAATCTCTTCTTTNAATCCGTNTTCGCTTATTTCCCTAGCTCTCACTAGTTTTTTCCACGTCTCAGTACTGATCCTCCACGGTTTCCCGCTCTTGTTCTCAATGTGTTTCTATTCAGTTTATTTTCCCCTTCCTTGCGTCCGGTTTTCTTCTTCTTNATTTTCCCACATAATTGCCTCAATTTGTCCCCATCTCTGGTTTCTCCTCTTCGCTATTGTACCTCTTCGGGATAGTNTTGTACTTCGGTTTATGTTTTCCCCGTNACCGGTTCGGTTGTGTTTTCCNTACTCCTCTGTGATTTCTTTCCCCTTCCTTGCGTCTGGTTTTTCCCATCTCAGTTCTCCCGTTGTCTTATCATCCACAGATGATTTGACTTTTCCCCGAAGCTCTTNCGATCTTCGGTTTTACTGCCTCTTTTTCGAGGCTCGGTTGTTGTGGCCCGCGGGTCGTAACNAGTACGCCCACACCCCTCCATCGGAGCAGCAAAGTTCTCAGGGNCGGCTGCGGCTCTTAAACCTTTCCCTAATAGCCTTGCAGTCCANCNGAAATAGGGGTNATTAAGGGTATATTTCCAGTGTAAATATTTTANTCCCTTAAGGCCCTTAATCGTTTTTTTAACAAATTNCTTCTCTCTGAATCNTTANTNANTTCGANTACTGTTTNAATCCTTTTATCTAATNTTTTCATNTCAAAAAACATTATNTTNCCTTCTTCATCAGATATGGCTAGATNATNATNTGNNAATTCCATTAATNGAATTTTATTATNATGGGAGAATTGNTGTTTGATNCNNCCATCTTTTTTNTCCAATAGGTANACTGTATTTNTTTCTGAGGTTACAGATACCCAAATGTGGTGTTTAGCCTCTATTATTGAATTAATTCTGTTTCCTAGCTTTTTTCTCCATCCATCAGAGGAAAATATATTCCCATTTTTATCCCCTACTTGCCATGATAATCCTACTGAGTTCATTGCTGTAATTGAATCGTTACCACATTGAATAGATTTTCTACCACTATCGATAATTTCAGTTATAGATCCATTACTATGCCCTAATAAAAATCCATTATTAGTTTTAATTCCCATATTTACAGGGCTATCTCGATCAGTTTTACTATGCGATATATTGTATTCGTCATCTATTGTCAATATCCCACACCTGGGTCTACCAATGCCTAAGATTATCTTATGATTTTGTTTTCCCATAAACCAAGGTTTTTCTTCAAAATTAATACTTGTAATTAACTTTCCACCCTTGTCAAATATGAAAAATGTTGTTTCTGTATAATCTTGAACTTCAATTTCATATAATGAAGAAGTAACAAATATTTTTTCTCTATTAATTTCAATCATGTCACTAGAACCACCTATATCTACAGACCATTCTATTGCCCCATTTTCTTTATCTATTGCATGTAATTCTGCAGAAGCAGTNAGATAAATTCTCTCATCAATACCTAAATCAGAAATAGGNCCTTCAACTTCTGTAGTCCATTTCTCTTGTCCTGTATTNGTNTCCCAAAGTGTTATTCTCCCTATTTTTGATCCAGCAAGTAAAAAGTTATCACCCATATTNAGAGTAGTACATTCACTACCTAAATCTCTCACAAATGACGCCAAATCTTCTATTGGNCGTATTTGCATGTTCATNGTAAAACCATCTTTATTTTCTTACTTTCGTATTCAAGCCNCTAAATCATANAATTTCTCAACTTTTTGCTTTAGATATTCAACAAAATCGTTTGGTGATGGCGGACGACCAGTAGCTTCTTCAACTAATTCTGCAGGNGTTATTATNCTGCCNCTTGAATGTACATTTCTTCTCATCCATTCCAATAATGGTNTAAAATTACCAGTTCGTANATCTTCATCATGATTCGGTAGATCTTTTCTTGCCGCAGTAAGTAACTGNGCNGANTATAAATTTCCAAGTGTATAGGTAGGGAAGTATCCAAATGCACCAAANGACCAATGAATATCTTGTAGGACGCCCAGTGTTCTATTNGGTGCTCTAATCCCTAAATATTCTTCATACATATCATCCCATACATCTGGTAGNTCATCTACTTCAATCTCTCCAGCTATTAACCTCTTTTCTATTTCATANCTTATCATAATATGCAGATTATANGTNGCTTCATCTGCTTCAACTCTGATTAAACTAGGCTCTACAAAATTTACTGAGCGCCATAATTCGTCTGCAGANACATTTTTCATTTGCTCAGGAAAGTATTTTTTCCATGTNGGAAGNGCCCATTCACAAAATTCTNTCGATCTACCTACTTGATTTTCCCATAGGCGACTTTGACTTTCGTGNACTCCCAATCCATTAGCAGAACCAGCCGGTTGAAAATCTAAATTTCGAGGNCTTCCTTGNTCATACAGTCCATGTCCTGTTTCATGTAGAGACCCATATAATGAACCAAATGGATCAGATTCGTCATATCTGGTNGTCCANCTAACATCATCTGGATTTGGGCCNCCACAGAATGGATGGGTTGATGCGTCTCTTCTACCTGCTTCAAAGTCAAAACCTATNGATTCAGAAATTGATTGGGAAAGCTTCTCTTGACCTTCTTTACTCCAATTATTCTCATGAACCCAAGACATTTCTGGTTTCTTTCCATTTTCAATGACCTTTTTGACTAATGGTGCNACGTTTTCTCTAAGTCCAGCAAATAATGGGTCAACTTTTGATACTGTTAATCCCGATTCGTATAAATCTAGTAATGCATCNTACCTCACTTCTTGAAATCCTAAATAATCNGCTTTTTTTCTGGACATTTCTACCATTTTNGCTAGATCATTTCTGAAGATAGAAAAATCATTTTTTGCTCTTGCTTCGGTCCAAGAAATCTGAGATTTTGATTTATGCATAGCCATTTCTGCTACAAAATCGGTAGGTAACTTGGTAGCCTTGTTGTAAGAATCTCTTGCTAATCTAACATTTCCTCTCTGAATTTCATTTAGATTAATATCCTTCTCTAATATTTCAAGTAATTCACCAATTCTTGAATCAGTTAATTTTTCATGACCGGTCCTTGAAATCCAAGATAATTGTTCTGCTCTTAATTTTGCAGCCTTTGGTGGCATTAGAACTTCTTGATCCCACCCCAATAATCCTCCAATTTGATTAACTAAGTCAATATCCTTCAACCTTTCTAATAGTTCATCATAAGCATNCATAACTACCCGGAATAATTATGTTAAATCAACCCCTTNGATTGAGATTCTCAGAANGGGTANTGAANTAATATNTCATAAACCAAAAGATTCTCTTAATATCAAACCTATCAAGAAAGANATNATTGTTACTATTAATAGGATNATNACCATTTCAATAAATCTTCTATTGAAAGATTTATCTTGNGCAACAGANACATAAAAATTAAACAACGCAATAATCAATAGTCCANTTATAAAAGTGATGATTAGTGCTTGGATATGNGGTTCTAAGCCNAAAATAATTTCNCTGTTNTCAGTTAATAGTAAGTAAGGTNTTACTAANAGAAATACTGTAATTATATATGCANAACCTGTAAATAATGCTGCTTTAATTGGTGAACGATTTGAATTCTCTTCCTTCGTTGCCAAAAATTCTGAAGCAGCCATACTGAAAGAAGCAGAAATACCTGTTACTAAGCCGGCCAATGCAACTACTCTCAATTCTTGAAATGCAAAAGTAAGTCCCGCCAATGCACCTGTAAGTTCAACTAATGCATCAGATAATCCCAGTATAATGCTACTTAGATAATTTAAAGCATCCTCTTCCAATAATGACAAAAGTTCTTTTTCATGTTCATCTTCTTCTTCTGCAATATCGTCATAACCCAGATCTCGATATTCTCGAGCAGCATTTTGCTCTGTTTTCTCCATTAATTTTAAAGAAAAAGTGAGTCCCAAAAAAATCGAAGTTATTACATGAAAATATACTCTGAACTTTGAGTAATCAACATCTTCTCCAGTTTTTTCCTTGAGTAAATTATAGTGATTATTTTCTTGCATAGAGATTTTCTGTAAGATATTTTTATTTTCAGCCTTTTTCTCTCTATTGGCCAGCCTTCTGTAAACTTCCATTTCGGTTCTTTCCATTCTCTGAAGCCGAATTAATCGCCTTCGTTCCACCTTGTTCACAATAACTCTAGTTAGGCAGGAGTTATATCAACTAATGTATCTATTTTTCCATTTTTTCATTTATCTAATTAATAAAAATTAAACGAACTACAATAGCAAAGACTCTTGAGCGGTTTAATTAGCGCCCGATATATGTCTAAGAGGATGCTGAGTTTATGCTTGGCACTTTTAGTTATCAGCCCATTATTATCTGGTTGCATGGATAAAGTAATTTCAAATCCTGAAATGGAAGATTCTCATTGGTTACCGCCTGTTGAAGAGAGATCAGATATGCAATATCAAATTGATGATGTATTTAGTCGAGTATCATCTAATGGCTCATACGATATAGGGCCAGTGAAGTCAGTTTATGTTTCTGTACCGTCCATTACTGTTAGCGATGGTGGTGCGGGATTAACTGGGGATGCTGTGGTCCACCTTGGATTATGGTTGCCAATAATTGAAGGATGTGACTACGATTCTGCAGAAATATCAGAAGATTGTCAAGTACCTATCATCGCAGAAATAGGGCCATATTATGACGATGGAGATGTAGATGCCCTTACTCCAGCTGATAGATTAGGTCGATTTTTAATAGAAAATTTTGTACCTCATGGATATGGGGTTGCTCAAGTTAGTGTATTTGGTACTGGAGAAAGTAATCATTGTATGGATTTAATGGGTTTAGATGAACAGAGAGGTATCGACGCGGCTGTTGAATATTTAGGAACCGCTCCCTTTTCTAATGGGGCAGTCGGTATAATTGGAAAGTCATATGATGGCTCTACTCCTTGGGAAGCCGCAGCTATGGGCTCTGAATATCTAAAGACAATAATTCCAATGTCTGGCCTAATTGGGGCACATGATTTAATGTGGCGCAATGGAAGTATGGAGGCAAGAGGAGCAATTATGCACAATGGAGTCTATGGGAGCTTTGGTTTAGATGGCGATTTGGAAGATGCCGAAAATGCATGTGAAGGATATTTAGAAGGATATTATGCTGGACCTGCTGCATACTTATCAGGAGATAATCTTGCATGGATTGGAAGTGATTATTGGTCAGAGCGAACTTTCCTTGAAAGAGCACTAGAAAATTATAACGGTTCTATCTATATCATTCATGGTATGCAAGATTGGAACGTCGACCCTCATATGGCATTTCCAACACACAACATCTTTCGCGATGCAGGTTTTGATGTGAAGGGCCTTTATGGTCAGTGGGGTCACGACTATCCTGATAGAGAAAGCGGCCATGCAGGGCTATCTAGTGGCAGGGGCGCTGAAGCCTTTCCATTTACTTTGAGATGGGATTGGGCTGATGATTTACTAGAATGGTTCGATTATTATCTTAAAGAACAAGGTCCCGAGCCGAGGCTTATAGCTGAAATTCAAGATAACATTGGAGGTTGGAGAGTTGAGCAAACCTATCCTCCTTTAGATCAAGAATTACTACAGTACGACATGGATGATTGTGATGTAATAGGAGGTGGAGAAACCATTACTTCAACTTCTCAATTATCTATCGAATGCCCATTTTTTGAATATGAAACTAGAATTATTGGTACTCCAACCTTCCACGTTGAAGCGACAATATCTTTACTTTCTACAAGTGGTCATCTATTCGTAGAGATGGTTCAAGCGAGTAATGGTATGCACCTAGGTCATGCTGTAATGGATTTAAGATTCCATAATGGAGGTAAAGAGGGAGAATCTCTTTCACCCGGTGAGACCGTTATTGCTAAAATGGAATTTTTTGGTATGGATGTAGTGATTCCAGAAGGTGACGGCATTCACCTTTTGGTAACACAAACTGGTGAAGATTATATCCCAAGCCCTGTTTCAACTATGGCAGTAACTTTAGGGTTAGGTACTAGTAGTATCTTGACATTACCTGTCTCACAAACAGATTGTGATGAATTATTTCTTCCGCCAATGCAGGAACCTTATCCTCAATGTTTGATGACAATACAATAGTAATATTTTTTTGACACTATAATGCGAACTCTTGATGCCAAATATCGATTCCGAGGTGCCATGGTGGCTACAGATTCACGGGTCAATGTATCCGTTTCAGATCGTATATTAGCTCATCTTTGGGAACAAGATCACCAAGCTGATCATTATCTTGTAACATTTGAAATGACTAGGCCAGGGATTGCAGAAGTATGTGCTCTTCATTTGCCAAATGTCTCACGTTCTATGAGAGAGTTGATTTCAGATGGTTTAGTATCAGAACACACTAGAGCGGTTAGAGGTGAAGAACGTCGTCAAAAAACATGGCAGTTAACCGAGGAAGGGCGTAAAAACGCTAGAAACAGAGTCGAGAAATTACGTTCAATGAAGATTTTAATCCGAGACAAAAAAGGTAAACTACTTGAGATAAGAGCCGATGAAGCATCTAAGAAATTACAAACAGAACTCACACTATTGCAAGTTTTGATGCATGCCCAACACGAAGGTGTATTGAATTTTGGAGATATTAGATTCGGTGTAATTATACGCTCAGAAGAAAAGATTACACCCGGTTCTATCTCATTACTTTCGGGAGCCCACTCAACTTACCATACTAAACCACCTGAAACTAGAGAAGTACATGGTCGTTCATTGGAGAAGGAAATAATCAATAAGTGGTATCAATCAAAGACTCCCATGTTTGTTCTTTCCGGAATTGCAGGTTGTGGGAAAACTACTCTAGTTTCATTTTGGATGGGAAATCTGTTATCCACAAATAATAATATCCAAGCTATGTATTATCCTTGTCAGCCTTGGGATACTTCGTTAGGTATAGCAACTAGTCTATTGCACCGTATAGGGGTGGGTTCAGATGATATATCTTCAGACCCTTATGGTATTTTGGAATCTCTCCCTCTTAAACCAGGAGCGATGTTTAATATTGACTTATTTCGGAGAAGATTAACTGCTCATTTGTTAGATGAAAAGAATTTATTAGAAATTAACTTTTCAGAGATACTTGTTATTCTTGATGATGTGCATAATATAGGTACAGATGGCGCGAACTTTTTCGGCGCATTACTACAGGTTTCGGAATCAACAAAAATGCGACTATTACTTATTTCCAGATCCAATCTTGCTTTTTATGACCGGCGCGATGTACATACCAGAGGCAAAGTCGAAGAATTAATTTTATCCGGCTTAAATTTAGAGGAAATTGAAGAATGGTTAGATGATTTAGAAATATCAAATAATGCACCTGTTGAAGAGATTTTTACAGTAACGGGAGGGCATCCTCTAGCTCTTGAATTATTAGAGATATATGGCAATACCTTACATGAAGATTGGCTTAGATTTCTTGACGAAGAGATTCTTGATGTATTGCCAAAAGATCATAGGGAGTTATTGGCTTTCTTAGCAGTTTCAGATACACCGGTTCCATGGAAAATTTTAGCAAAAGCCTCAAATTTTAATGGAATACCTCCTAAGAATTTAATTGAAAGAGGTTTAATGTTGGAATTAGAAGGAGGTATGTGGTTACATGAAGCTCTTCGTTCTCGGTTACTAAGAGAAGTAGGCACACCTCTTGCCGATAGAGCCAAAAAATTAGGCTTGAACTAATTCATATATTTTCCAAGCCACTGGTCGAACATGGGTTTTGGTCTTGCTCCTGTCATCTGGTCAACAACCTGTCCATTGTGGAATAAGACCAAAGCAGGAATACCTCTGAAACCAAATTTACCCATTGATAGAGGATTCATATCTGTGTTTACTTTAGCGATAGTAATATCTCTTTCTTCTGCAATTTGATTTAGAATAGGTGCAATCATCTTACAAGGTCCACACCAAGGCGCCCAGAAGTCTACCAGCACCCATTCACTACTTTTCGTCACCATATCAAACTCTGCATCACTCGCATCTACTACCCGGCCCATACTCACAACCAACAAACTTCGAGTTCTAATT
>PCAW01000015.1:0-12658 GCA_002730775.1 Methanobacteriota archaeon
AATTGATCCAATGTCAAGAGTGGCTGTTGAGACTATGGTCAAGGGGAAATCTGACAAGGCAGTAATTATCTTAGCTGGAGAAGTAAGTCTATCCGGCAGCCCTCCTGAATATGAACAGATTGCTAGAAATACGGCAGCAAAAATAGGATACACCTCTCATAACATTGGCATGGATGCTACAAATCCGGAATTATGTGAAGTTCAAGTGCATATCACCACTCAATCTCCAAACATCTCACAAGGAGTTGATGGGAATTCAGATGATGATGTAGGCGCTGGAGATCAAGGAATGATGTTTGGCTATGCATGTACAGAAACAGAAATTGAAGATGAATTAAGTGGTAGATATTTCCCTCTTCCCGCTGCATTAGCACAAAGAATATGTCGTAGATTAGATATGATAGTCCAAAACAATGAGATTCCATGGATTAGGCCTGATGGGAAAAGTCAAGTCACTGTAGAATATGATGATTCAGGAAATCCTAGCCATGTCCATACAGTAGTAGTTGCAGCACAACATGATTCCAAACTTAAAGATAGATTCGATGGAAATGAAGAATTGGAACACCAATATGTTACAGATGAAATCCGAAAACATGTTGTCGAGCACGCCATCCCATCACATTGGCTAAGAAATGGGTATCGACTTGTAGTTAATGGAACAGGAAGATTCGCTGATCCAGGAGGGCCATATTCGGATGCGGGAATCACAGGTCGTAAAATCATCGTTGATACTTACGGAGGAATGGGCCGTCACGGCGGCGGAGCGTTCAGTGGCAAAGATCCAACAAAAGTAGACCGTTCAGCAGCTTACTATTCTCGCTGGGTGGCTAAACATATTGTTGCCTCAGGTTTAGCAACAAGATGTGAAATTCAAGTCGCATATGTAATTGGAGTTTCACTACCTGTAAGTTTGCACGTCAATAGTTTTGGTACTGGTACTATTACTGACAAAGAATTAGAACAAAAAATCAACTCTATTTTTGATTTTAGACCATCAGCCATTGTCCGTGATTTGAAATTAAATGAACCTCGATACAGCATAACATCTTCAGGCGGGCACTTTGGCCGCCCTTCAGATTCAGAAGGCAATTTTGAATGGGAAAGGCTAGACGAAAACAGAATTAATGCCTTGAAATCAAATTAGTTACTTTTGAAATCATATATTTATGACCGATGAGCACTTGAATAGGTTGTACGCCGGAGTGCTATGGTTCGTGAGCTGGTAAGGCTAGATGAGATACACCGAACCTTCGGTCCATTGACTATTTTGGAAGGAGTAAATCTTCGAATTGACGAAGGAGATAGGATAGGAGTTGTCGGCCACAACGGTGCAGGTAAGACCACTCTCCTGAGAACAATATCAAATCAAGATCAAGATATGGGAGACATTACTTTTGCACCAGGATTACGTTTAGCATTTCTAACTCAGATTAGAGATTTGGACGAAGACGCAACTTTAGGTGCAGAATTAAATCGACGAGGGCGGCAGTTCCAAGAACTCGTAGATGAAATCACGGACATTGAAGCGAAAATGGCAGTTCCATCATTTTACGAGGGCGATTGGCAACCAACAATGGAAAGATATCAAGAGTTACAAGCTTTAATGGCACGTTCAGGCGGAGGGGATGTTGCAGGACATGCTCAGGAGATACTGAAAGCTTTAGATCTAGCTCATCACCCTATGGAAACGAAACTATCTTCTCTTTCTGGTGGCGAAAAAGCCAAAGTAGCACTTGCCAGGCAATTGGTTGGATTGAAAGAAATAGATTTGTTATTTTTAGACGAGCCAACGAATCATTTAGATTTGCAAACACTTGATTGGCTAGAAAATTTTCTTTTAAGCTTTCAAGGCGCTTTATTGGTGGTAAGTCACGACAGATATTTCCTTGATAGAGTATGCAATAATATTGTTGAGATTCAGGACGCACACTCTAAAGGTTATCCGGGTAATTATACTTCTTATCTCAAACAAAAAGAATTATTCCTTCAAACCTTAGAAGATAGAATTGACAAAACACAAAAAGAATTGAAGAGGTTAAAGGGCGCAATGAAATCTATGAAAAGTAATAATAAATACGATAAATCAATTTCTCAGAAACATTTCATGATAATGCGTTCAGAACGTGAATTAAAGTGGCTGAAATCGATAAAGCCAAGACAAAGGAGAATGCTTAATTTTTCTTTACAAGCAACAGAAAAATCTAGCCTCGAGGTGTTAGATTTTCATAAAGCCCATCTAAGTTTTGACGGTATGAAAAGACCAATTCTCCATGGCCTCGATGTTGGAGTCCGGAGGGGGCAAAAAATTGGGGTTGTAGGTCCTAATGGTGCAGGAAAAACCAGCATTTTGAGAACAATAATTGGTGAGTTGAAATTAGATTCCGGCCAAATTGACGTCCGCCCAGGTGTCCAAATAGGTTATTTCCATCAAGATCACCGTTCTCTTGATTTTGAAAAAACACCGATAGAACAGATCCAGCAATTAAAACCTAGAATGGAATATAAGAATATCAGAGCAATGCTTGGCCAATTCCAATTTACTAGCGACATGGTAAATACAAAATTGAAAAAATTAAGTGGGGGGGAAAGAGCAAGAATTGCTATGCTAAAACTCCTTCTTGAAGAGAATAATATGTTATTATTAGACGAACCCACCAATCATCTTGATACAGACGCTAAAGAAGCTTTGGAAGATGCTCTAGATGAATATGATGGAGGAATAATTACCGTCAGTCACGATAGATGGTTTTTAGATAAGATATGTGATACTATTTGGGAACTTCCTGGAGATGGCAGTCTATGGGTATGGCCCGGAAATTATTCTGAATATATCAAACGTAAAGAAAGTATGAAAAACAATTAAAATACAAATTTTTTTGGAACTTTTGGACCTGTCCGGTTACCTTACTATTAGTGTCTACTCCTCTCAAAGAAATATGTCTCGTAGCCCTATAGTGATGAAATATAATAATTTATCAACATTTAATAATACAGAAAATAGGTATAAATCTAGACTATCTATCGCTTTAACTTTGATAATGTTCCTGTCGGTAATGGCGCCAAGTCTTTCTCCATCAATCGATAATTTAGATGAAGAGCAAGAAATACAATATACTGCAAATGGGACACTAGATGATACTTCTACCTCTACCTTACTTTCTAATCTTAATGCATCTAATCCAATTGAAGTAATTGGAGTAATGGACGATTCTCAGAGAGTTCATCTCGTTTGGATAGAAAATGGGACCAATCCTCAATTATATTTTGCTTTAATTTCAACAAGTGGAATTGACACAGTGCTCATAGACGCTACGCCGGTAGGAAATAACTCTACCACAGCATTGTCAAACCCTTCTTTAGTAATCGACTCTAATTACAGGACACATATTGTTTGGGCTATTACAGATCTTGAAATTCTTTACTCAATAATCGACTCTTCATTGGACGATCAAGATGGAGATGCTGGAGATATTGCCTCAATGACGCTTGTCTCTGAGTATACAGTAGCTGTTGGAACTGGGGTGAGAAATGACCCAGATATTGCTATCGATTCTTTTGATGCAACTCACATAGTTTGGGTAGATACTTATGATCCCCAAAGTACGTTTTTTGGGGCATCATTGATTTATTATGCAATGTTTACATTCAATACATCAGGTTCAAATTTAATTTCTACAATGATTAGCAATACTATCATAACTCCTGCAATCGGTTACAAAGGCAGCCCAGCAATCTCAATGGGCCTCAATAATACAGTAATTGTAGTATGGGAAGATACCCGTGGTAGCTTAATAGAATATGTAGGATTGATAGATTCTTCAGGCTCTATGACTACAGAGTGGCTAGATATGTGTGCTGTATTTTATGGGGGCAATCTGAGTAGTGGAGAGTATTTCCAAGGAGTCAAACCTATGTTAGAGTCAGCTAGTATTACGGTTCTAGAAACTCTTTACGCACTAAGTGGTCAAATGAGTTTTGCAAGCGGTCAAAAAAATTGTGAGGATGCATACGAAATAGGTGGTTATGGAGACGGTCCAAGAGATATTTCCCTTGGTCAAAATTCTACTGATACGTCCGGAGGGATAAGGGCCTTATCTGATGTAATGTACAATGGCTCAAGTTACAATATTCCATCCGATTGGGGCTACAATAGTGAAATGTGGGGACCGGGGTCTACATGGGCATGCCTTTCTTGGAGAGATAATTCAGGGAGCATTCCAGGAAACCCAGCAACACCTAATGATCATCATTGGAATCCTAATGCTACAAGATTGATAATTCCTGTTTCAGATGAAGGACCATTTGGTGGAGACCCATCACAGGAATCTGACGATAATCAATCGATAGTTGAGGCCCATGATGCTTGTACCAAGGCGGGTATAATTCCTATTGCCATTGCAGGAACTTCAGCATATGGGCCATCTACTGCAGCGGGTGGATCTGATTCATTGGTAAGATCTCACATGATGGATTTAGTACAATGTCCCGGGACTACAGTTGGAACTCAACAAAGAACATGTGATGATTTAACTTGGGGGACTAAAGATGCAGGAGGGGAAATGTACCTTTATCCATCAAATAACATGGCAAATTTCGAAGGAGATTTTGAAAGTGGAGTACTAACTAATGGTTGGGCCGTTTCTGGGACTTCTAGTAGCGCTTGGTCTGTTGAATCAGCAAATAATGGATTAGTATATTCTAGTATGAATCTGTGCGATATAGGCGGAACTGCAGGAAACCCATCATTCCATTCATTGAATTGTACATATAATCACCCTTCAAACATAAACCCCGTTGAACTTACAGTAACAATAGATAACTGGGCTTCTGAGTTTAGTATGGATGTAATTCTACCTAATGGNACGGTAGATTCATACAATTCTAGCGATGTCTCAAATTATTACAACTCTATTCTGACGAGTTACACAGATNCTGGAAATTATACAATTTANCTCAATGACACATNTGGTGATGGTGGCACTTCTGTGTCTGCTGATTATTCTTATATATCNCAGGTAAATCCCTCATCNACNCCTATCTCCGGTGTTTATTCGGCGCAATCAGGAGATATTTCTGATGGTCAAAGTACAAATTTAGAATTTGTCGGTATTATGGCAGATGGTTCAGTCACATTTTCATATAATGTTTCATCAGAATCAAATTATGATTTCTTGAAGTTTTATGTTGATGGCATTCAAATTGCTCAATGGTCAGGTTCTCAAAGTGGTAATTTCACGACTCCAATCACTCTCGGTCAGCATACTCTGATGTGGCAATACGTGAAAGATGGGAGTGTCAGCTCTGGTCTTGATGCTGCTTGGATAGATGATGTAGTGATTCCAGTTGCGAATTATACTGAAGAATTGAATGCTTTAGTTAATGAGATAGTGTCATTAACTACTGGAAGTGGCTCAACTGAGACTTTCATGACTGTTCTAAATCCTTATTCACTTCTCAATTCTCCAAGAAGTGGATGGTCGGCTGGAATGCCTGCCATCAGTATCGATGAAAATACTGGCGAGTATGTTGAAGATATCGGCCCTGATCTAGATTATGTGTGGCAAGATAATCTGGGTTGGAGTACAATAGGTCACTTTGTTTTAGTTAACGATACTCGTCTAACTAATGGGCATGGTTGGTCTGTTAATCCAGAAGTAAATGTTGATGAAGAAGGAAATATCCATGTTGTATGGGTAGATGGACGTGATTCTATGCCTGGCAAGGATGTTGCTTCTCAACTACATTACATGCAAATTGATTTGAGCAAGAAAGGTATTCTTGATGGAGAACATGAGGGATTGGATCTCAGCCAAGTAGCAGTTGTTACTAATTCAGCTGTCCCTGGATCAGATATGACTTATGGAGCAAACCCGCGAGTAGATTTTGATAATGATGGGTCAGTTCATATTACTTGGTTTGAATCCTTAGAGAACCCAGATACCTCTGAAGAAAGAGTTGAACTAAGATGGACAAGAATTAATTCTCCCCAATTGAACAGTGATGGTGAGCTTCCAGTTGATCAAACACTGACTGAAGCTTATGGGGTTATCAACACTAGAATTATTACTTCCAGTTCAGACAATTTAATGGGTATCTTTGGTAATAATGTACAATCAGCCTCTCAACCAATAGTCAACTTTGACTGGCCAAATCGCGACATTATTTGGACAACTGATGATTGTCTTGATTCAACTCAAGAAGAAGAAAAGTGGGACGTATGTCTTTGGTCAGAAAATGTCTGGGATGTAGAAATTAGTGCATCTCCTGATGAACTGAACTTCTTCCCTTCAGAATCATTCAATACTAACTATCAAGTTAATGCGATACAATTACCTGGTGAATCTGACATAGTAATTATTGACGTCCAAGGTACTCCAGAAAACTGGTTTATTGATGCTGGTTTTGCGGGTAATTACCAGCATACCACAACTCTTATTGAAAATCAAATGAATAATTTCGATTTATTTATTCGTGCCCCTACATTGGAGCAAACCAATCAAGATCAGGAGTTTTTATTGACAATTTCAATCCAGTCTTCAACTAAAGAAGAAGCAATTATTACTAAATTAATTCAGGTTAATCTAATCAATAATCAGGATTGGAATGATGATGATAACGATGGAGTACTTGATGAGGATGATCTTTGTCAATTTGGTGAATCAAATTGGCAATCATCTCTACTTACGGATCACGACGAAGATGGTTGTCGAGATTCCTCTGAAGATTTAGACGACGATAATGATGGTAATTTCGATGATTATGACTCATGTCCTACAGGAGTAATTGGCGAAATACTCGATCAGGATAATGATGGCTGTGATGATATCTCTGAAGACTTAGACTTAGATGGTGATGGAGTACTGAATAGTGATGACTTATGTCCTAACGGCGCTCAATATTGGGCAGGCTTATCTGAGGATAATGATGGAGATGGCTGCCGAGATGCTGATGAAGATAATAACGATGATAACGATCCATTTTTAGATATTAATGATGCATGTCCATCTGGTCATTCTTCATGGCAAGACCTATATTTCGACCATGATAATGACGGTTGTCACGATACATTCGAAGATAGTGATGATGACAATGATGGAATTAACGATAGAGACGATAATTGTCCACAAGGACTTGTTCTGTGGATATCTAGTCCCGCTACCGATCAAGATGGAGACGGCTGTCATGATTCAACTGAAGACGATGATAGAGATAATGACGGTATTCTAGATAATTTAGACCAATGTTCGATGGGATTATCCGGATGGTTTTCAACTACGCTGAACGACTGGGATGCGGATGGATGTAATGATTCTCTGGAAGATTTAGATGACGATAATGATGGATTCTTAGATACGGAAGACAATTGCGTTAGAAGCGATATGAATTCTAATCACGGAGGTTCTGATGGAGATTTAGATGATGATGGTTGTCTAGATGCTTCGGAAGACATGGATATCGACAATGATGGAATAGATAACGAGATAGATAATTGTCAAGATAATCCCACCTCTGGTTGGGTTTCAACAATCTTAGAAGACGTTGATCAGGACGGTTGTCATGATGATTATGAGGATTCGGATGATGATAACGATGGAGTTCTAGATAGTTTTGACAACTGTCCAAATAGCATTTCCAGTGGCCTAGACATTGATAGTGATGGTTGTATAGACGATACTGAAGACTACGATGATGATGGTGATGGGATATCTGACTCAAGAGATAGCTGCCCTAATGGGCTAGTTAATTGGATATCCAACAAGAAAACAGATGCAGATAGAGATGGTTGCATGGATTCAATTGAAGACAATAATATAGAAATGAGTATAACTCAATTACTTACATCAAGTTCAGTGGTTACTGCAGGTATTTTTAGTGCATTAATCATCTTGTTATCTGGCTTAGTTTTAGTCCAAAGGAATCGTAATAGATCTGCAATAGCGCCTGAATATACTGATGAAATATTAGATAGAGAAAGTAAGAGAGCTCTTTGGACTGAGGATGATTCAGAAAAGCGAATGAATGATTTGAAACAAGTGGGATACTCTCCTGAAGTAGCACGTGCAATTGTACAAAATGAAAACCAATTTACTGAGGAATATTAGAAAAACAAGAAAGAATCATTTTCTTAACCTCTGGGGGTCACTCAAGCATGAGGCAAACCACTATGCGAGCGGTCAGGATTGAATGTTCACCCTCCTCTATTCTCCATGATAATCGTATCAAAAAAGCTCTTGAATCGGTTAGTTGGGATTATCGCGGAAGCCTAGGAATAATTAATGATAATTTGAGAATTATGGTTGAATGTATCACTACAGATTCTCAATGCCCACAACCTGGTTACAGTATAGATGGAATTTCAGTGGTAGAAATTTTAGAAGAATGGACCTCTGATTATTTGACGCACCATTTGTTAATTTTGGAGTTCGAATCTAAGTTGATAGGTGATTTTTTCTTGAACAATGATTTATGCATTCTATCAGGCACTAACTTAACATCATCAGGCCTAGTTCTTCAGTTATCAGGGCGACAATCTGCTATGGCTAACCTGTTAAATTCAATTCAAAATCAGATGCCTGTGGAGCGAATTGTCAGAGCTAGGAACTCGGAGGGAATTTCTAATATTGCAACAACATTACAGCAGCATAAAATAGTAAAACTTGCTCATAATAATGGGTGGTATGAAGTTCCTAAGAAGACCTCAATTAGAGATTTAGCAGTCAAATTAGGACTCTCCAAATCGACAGTTGCGGAACAGCTGGTGAAGGCCGAAGGAGAGATTGTCAAGCAGTTCCTCAAGAAATCAAAATAATCAATAGCCCATGTTCTTGCCAGTTAATTAAATATTATTTTGAAAGGTGTTAATATGAGTATTCCTGCTACAAAATTACAGCAATTTATTGGCATGGATGAATATGAAAGAAAATTAACCATTGATCGTCTTTCTAGAGAATTAGGCCTTTCAATTACAGAGATCGAAAATGAAATTAGAGATTTTGAACAAGGGATAAATTCACCGGGCTCTAAATTAGAAATAGATATGCCTGAAAAAAAATCTAATTTTATTTCTTCAGATGAGTCCTCTGAAGGTGCTCCTGATTTTATTAGCGATGCCCACAGGTATAGGTTTACTTATGATCCAAGTAAAGATGCTAAAGAACGTCAATCTAATGTCAATCAAGCAATTTTATGCCCGCATTGCAATGTTGGAATTGGAATCCCTCCGATAAGGCCAATTAAAGTAATGTGCCCTTCTTGTCGAACTGAATCTGTATTTGAGAAATAATTATACCCCCCAGAATTTATTATTTGAAACATTATCTTCTTCCTGAGTGATTGATTCAACAGCAGTTTTCAATAGATAATATAGTATTAACGTAAATAATGGCAAATCCCAATCATTCGACACCGTATCGAAACTTACAATGTATGACTGCCCTTCTAGAATCTTAATCAGTACTGTCAGAGATGCTTCTGCAATCGTGTAAACTATTGCTCCTCTCCCAAACAGAATGATTGATCTCCCAGTATAAGTTCCTTCACCCCATCTAACTATTCCGATAGCAAGTGCAAATGAGAACACAGATACTACTAACCAAGTCAAAGAATCTTGAATTGCAGTGGACCAAATTAGAGCATCAGAAGCCCCTCCAAACTGTTCTGTATCTGAGAAAACTTGGAACATAGTTATTCCAGCCAAGAATACTGAGAAAATAGACATCGCCCACAGCATAGAAGAAAATATTCCCTTTTGGGCACTGTTTCTTAAGTCTACCATCAGCCTATCTAACTGTTCTTCCCACCCCAGTCCTTTGGAAAGAATCCAAACTCCAACTAATAAAGGCATCACTCCAATTAAAATTCTTCCATTAGGAATAATTAAACCGAGACCAATTATCATTAANAATATAGAAATTGGAACTAATAATTTNGCTCTCCANCGNGGNTCATCAATGGCNTTTGCAATGTAATAATATGTTGATTCAATACCNTTNGATTGTCTTACAATAATTTTTTCNAAATGGTCTACTCGGATTCTTGATGTAATTATCGGCATNGATGCTTCATCNTCAGCACCATCTGTCACTAGAATAGCAACNTCNGGTTGGAACTCTTTAATCACTTCATCTAATTGACTAGCAATTGCTCTATCNCTTCTCGGACCTACACGTACNTCACCNGTNAGTATNGCNACCTCAGCTTCATCATTGGGNTCTATATTTTCCATCAATCTATCGTAATGATGTAATGCGCCTAGTATNGCATTAGTATCCGACTCTTCNGGATCAGCAATTCCNAGTTTGATAGCCGCAGTAATAGTCGGTTTCCTNCCAATTACTGGNCCTCTGATAGCAGCTTTAACGCCAAGGTCGTTATCTCTATCAACTGTTAGAACTAATGTCCTGACCATCCGACCTACCTCCTTTAGNTGAGTCTTAACTAAAGTCACCTATGAAGAATTGTCTTCCTTGGGTGTGTTTTCATTATTTTCCTCTATAGTTACCACTCCTCCATTCTCTTGAAACCTACGCCTTTGTTTCGCTTTGAGATACTTCAATGGATGTGTTAACCATTCTTGATCACAAAGTCTATCATCTCCAGGTGAAACTGGACATCTTGCACTAGTTTTCAAGGCAGCACAGCCATGAGGAGTATATTTCCTTTCAAAAATTTGATTTATTTGATAACCCGTTGTGTCAGCACTATAATCAGGCGCATTTACGAAAAATCCACAAGTCTGCTCTTGTGAAAGTCCCATTGCTAGTGACATCGAGGCTAAAAAAAGTCGACCAGTATGATTTACATTCACGCCCTGACTTAATTCTGCTACTGCAGACTCAAAACAAGGTGGCCAATCGTCTCTAATTGCCGCCGTCATGGGCATTTCATCCTTTACTTGTTCAGATAATAATTTACTAACTCTTTCAACAGGGTCTGTAAATAACTCCGCGAATGAATCATCCATTTTATTCATTCTTTCCAAACAGCTATCCGTTAAATTTTCACGGATTCTTTCCTTAATTAATCTGGCAGTTCTTTGCTGACTTGTTTCACCAGCGCCTGAATTCATACAGACCCAACCGTTTTCAACAGGACGATTGATTAATCTCCAATAATTGCCCGAAATACGTGGACAAAGTTCTATAAAATCACTCATTGGTATCCAGTAAGTCATTTTTCTTCCAAATTTATCCGGTGTACCTTTTATGTCAGAAAGATATGATTTTGCTAATAAGATAAAATTCTCTTCATCCATGCCGAAGAGATGATCTGCTCTACTAGCTTCTCCTTCTACCCATCTAGCCAGAAGTCGCTCATTGAATGAAGCGCAAACCACGAGCATTGCATACAGAAATGATAGTGACTCAGTCATTTTCCCTAAATCTGACGACAAATCGATTGTTGTTGCAGCATCAACTCCTTCTTTATGCATTACTGATTCTAGAAGTCTCAACCTTCCTCGTGCACGAACTTCTTCCAACCAAGGCTCTTCAATTAAATCACTAACTGTAATTCCATTTTTTTCTAGAACAATCTTAAGGAAATCACTACCTTGCGGTAAGAAAGGATATCTTGCCATCAAAGCATCATTTTCGATGCTTGGTTTGGTGAGGGGCATTGGCACATTATGTCCATGAGCGACGAGGGTTCTTGAATACTCACCGACCCCTTCCACTGGAGTTAAACATTGATGTCCATAAAAATCGATCTTCTTCCATTGGATGATAAGTTGGTCAAGATACAAGATGAGGTGCGTAATTTTTTTCATTGGGACCTCAAATCAGACATTAAAAGTGCAAATCAACTTTTGTCAACTGTTGAAAATACTTCAATTCATAGTTGGACTAGACCGCAAAGATTGGCGACTATAGCGAATTTACGGCGAAGATTAGTTTTAAGAGAAACAAGAATTGCTGTTTTAGGTGCTGCGATAGAAGAATCAGAAATTATTACTATGTTAGAAAGTCCAACTTTATTCGTTGCCGCAGATGGTGCTGTGGGTGTACTTTCCTCACTCCCTGAATCCATATCAGAAAGAGCATGGTCAAGATTAGTTTGCATAGTTAGTGATGCAGATGGCGGAGCAGGTACAATTGAAGCTGTAAAAAGAAGTATTCCGGTTATTTTACATGCACATGGCGACAATATCTCTTCATGGAGAAATTTATTAGAAATAGCTGTGAATATGCAGAACCCTCCAAGGATTGTATTAACACATCAAACTCCGAATAGGATTAGTGGGATGTATAATCCAGGAGGTTTTACCGATGGAGATAGAGCAATCTGTTTTTTGACAGCTCTTGGTGTACCCAGTGATAGAATTCTATTATTGGGCACTCGTACTGATGTAGTAGGTAAATGGTCAGGGGTAACCAATCCAGAAGAGAAATTAATCAAACTTCAGTGGATGGCTAAGATTTTAGCAATTATTGGAATCAAATATTAATCATAAGAAATCGGTTAAAGTCATGACCGTAACTTTGTCATTATTGAATAAAGAGTCAGCACTTTCAGTCAACCATTTTACTCTTTGTTCCGTATACATACCTACTCCATAATTTTCAATTATTCCTTCTGTGACTTTGATATATTTTCTCACGGCACCTTCGGTAACAGTTAGTATGACATTTCCTCCACACATTGTAGACTCTTCACC
>PCAW01000004.1:0-27010 GCA_002730775.1 Methanobacteriota archaeon
GTCCCAATAAATAACCCTCCATCCTGGTCGGAAAATGCCCCGGATGATGGTACTTGGTTCGCTTCATTAGAAAGTGGTCAGATTGTTTGGGCTAATTGGGATAGTGTTTCATCATGGTTTAATGATGAGAAACCTATTTGGCAATTAGAGATAAATTGTAGTTCAGATTCTTCGACAAATATTAATCAATTATCTGATAGGTCTTTTTCTGGAACAATAACTTTTGGTCAAGACACGCAAGTGATGTGTGAAGCGATTGACGACTTAGGGCAGAGTTCAGGGATTAGAACTTGGAACTTAGGCGTCCCAATTTTTCTAACAACATCATCTGAAATTTTATTAGAACCACATCCAGTTTCTTTACAATTCAACGAAAATTGGCCAGAAATAACAATACAATATGCTTTTACACAATCTCAAAATATCAACTCGGAAAATATTGAATCGTTAACTATTTCTTCTGATGAAACCATATTAATTAGCTCCAATGGAATGATTCCGGGTTTGGTTGATTTATGGTTAGAAATAAACGGGGACGACTTATACTCTACAGAAAAAATATTTTCATTTGGCATAACTAAAGAGAGTTCTCCACCAATTATTAGTGTAACAGAGTACGGTTGGGAGATGGATATTTGGCAGGCGCAAGGACAATTTAGTGATCCAGATGGTGAAGATGTACAATTTTCTCTATCGGTCGATGGATTATCTGCCGGAACTATTTCTGTTTCCGGTAACTCATGGAGTACTCCAATGATAAATTTCGGATTATGGGACGAAGGAGAACACGAAGTGAAAGTTATTGGCTGTGACGTTTCTTCCAAATGTAATGAGGTAATATTTATGGTAAATAATAGTCATTTATTTCAATCTCAAGTAATTGATTCTATTACTCCTGTTGATGACTCTGGATCAGGATTATTACCAGGTTTCAGTATGTTCTTGACAATCTTGTCATTAACTATCGGTCTCATATACTCAACCCGTCGCGATTAGTATATGAGTTTCTCCGGGAGCGTCAGTCGAGAATCCCATGAAGGTGGGTTACTCGTATCCTTTGAAGGTAGAGCACCTGGCCTATATACAGGTATCAGGATAGTAGGAGGGAAGTTCTTAGGAAGGGTTGATTCAGTAATTGGACCGGTTAACAATGCCTATATTCACATTAAGCCTTTAGCAGAAAATTTAGTCTTGAAGAATACAATAGGTTCACCTGTAGAAATTGCTCCGAGAGATCGAAGACCTAGAAATGATAGAGATAGAAATAGAAGGAATAATACAGACAGAAATAGTAATTTAAAACCAGGCGACTGGATGTGTCCAAAATGTAAGAATCATAATTATGCCAACAAACAAGTCTGTAACCGTTCTAACTGTAATGAGAAAAAACCTAGGAATAATCATCGAAGAAATGAAAGAAGTAATGGAAGAAGTAACGAAAGAAATGGCGAGCCTAATATGAAACCCGGAGATTGGTTATGTCCGAAGTGTAAAAACCATAATTATGCAAGTAAAAATTTCTGTAATCGTTCTAATTGTGATGTAAGGAAACCAGGTAGCCCTGGAGAAAATAAAGGTAGAAGGAATACCCCTGCCAGATCTAGAAGACCCGATCGAAGAAGCGATGGTAGTGGTAGAAATACAACAAGAAGGCAAACGAATCGTCAGTCGAAACCTAGGAGCGGGAATGGTAGACAAAGTAACAATTCTAGAAACGGTAAAAGATTTAATTCTAGAAAATAATTCAATATTGAAAAGAACATCTCATACCCGAGGATTAATTTCTTAGAAGGGTTACCGGAGTTTATGGCGAAGAGCGCGGAAGAGATTTGGCTTGACGCATTAGATTCAAGAGAAAATGGAGACTTCGATGATGCTATAAGATTGGCCAAAGAAGTAGTATATATCGATGAAAAAAATACTGAAGCCTGGATGGCCATTGCAACATGGTCACTTCCACCACCAACAAGAGGGAAGCCAATCGAACCATCATTAGAACAATCAGCGAAATCAATGTCTGCTCTAAGGAAAGTAGTTCTATACCAACCTGAAAATTTAGAAGCATGGATTATAGGAGGGAGAATCCTTCTAAATCATTTGGGAATGCTCGAAGATGCTCTACACTGGTGGGAAGATTGTCGAATTCAATATCCAAATAATGTGACCCCAATTCTAGAACAAATAGCGATTTTAGTTAGATTGGGTTTGTACGAAAAATGTGCTGAAAGACTTGCGGAATTGCACGATGAAGAAATGGAAGAACCAACAAATCAGCAAGCTATGAGGATGCAAGGAGTTAAGGGGATGGTAGACAGAGCCGCGAAAATGGAAAGGGAAGAAATTTTTAAGCCACAAGATCCAAATCACCCAAGATGGGAAATAATTGAAAAAATGAAAAAAGTGAAGCCATTATCTTCAACTTTCTGGTTAATTGCATTCATAGCACCAATTGTATTCATATTTGGTAGTTTTGCTATGACTCTTTTAGGAGGGACAATGTTTGGCTTCGTACTAGTTTTCCTCTTGATATTAGCAGCCTTTGGAATACTTACTAGATTATCAATGGGGCTATTACAATCAAGAAATCGACATGCGTTAGATGTCGATAGAGCAATTGATTACGAGACTTCTTCGGGGAAATTATGTATTCCTGAATCAATAAGAGGAAGTGTAGTGTATAATGCAATGCTCAAAAATAGAAGCCCAGCAGTTACTGAGAGGCTAGAAATAATTATTCACTCCGAAGAAAAAATTGGATCCGAATTTAAAATTAATTTGCCAGAATGGTGATTAACAAATCAGATAATTATGTTCCTGCACTATAATCAGTGGAGTATTTAATTCCCTCAGCGGTTAATGAATCAATCGAAATTCCAGTAGTTGATAACTTCAAACATGCTAACTCACTAGCAGTCTCTTTAGTTACATGTAAGCATCCAAACACTCTTTGCCTTGCAAGAGGTTTTTCGGTTTCGGCCTTTTCCTTAATGCGGCCAAAGCAGGCATTCAACTTCTTGCCCAAGCAACTCTTTTTCTCCAGCATCGACTAAAGAAATATCAGCAACAATGTATAAGCCGGATTTATCCTTGGTAAGATACATCCGCAAGGTGTTATTCAAGGTACGTAAAGCACCCCACTATTGAACCGTATCTACGTCAATTTTTACCGTTTTGTTGGGCATAATAAGAGGCATAGTATTGTTCAGCATACTGTCTGGCAGTTTGCTCATCATAACCCGATGCAACCATCTGTTGAACATATGCTTCAACAGGATCCATTTGCTCAACTCCACCGAATTGTTCAACTACATCAGAATCAGAATCTTTACCACTTCCTGATCTTAGTAACAATGTAACTCCAACAATTGCTAATATTGCTATGAATCCACCGACTCCGAGAATGATTGGACTAATCCCTCCGCTCTCACTAGAAGCACAGCTAGAATCATCAGGATCTATTTCGCAAATATCCTTTGGAAGCAAATTGATTACAATTTCCTCAGACAAGGTATACCTAGTTCCGTCACCTTCTGTAATTCTGAAATATAGTGTTGCTTGTTGACCGCTGATTGAATATAAATCAGAGATATCCAATGTCATTGAGAAGCCACTACCGTCGCCTAGACTGTCTGAAACATTATATTTACCAATTGTTTTTTGTGTGATTTTCTGAGTAGGCGTATAATCTAGAATAAGAGGATTTAATGAAACCTCAATCTTAACATCGCTATTCTCTGCACCACCTAGAATACTACCGACGATTGTTACATCATCACCTGATTGAGAATCACTCGGACGAGGTGATGAGAAGACCCATACTGGTTCTTCATCTCCATCATTCTCTCCTACAACAATGAAATACATACGATACTTATTCTGAGTTTGTTTTCCAGCTTTATCATAAACGATTAATTCTACACGTACATCTTTTTCAATTGTTGGACTTGCAGTGATATTTCGGAAAGTATAACTCCATTCATCAGTAACTGCTGCTGGGTTCTGCCAAACATGTTGCTCATCACTAAACTCACCTACTGGCATATCATTAATCACTCTCCATTCGTATAGAGCGATACCTGTTTCGCCATTAGGAGCATCTGGATCAGTACTATTCTCACCAGTGAACTTAACAGTAGTTTCGCCAGTATCTGATAATCTCACTCTGTAAACTGGCCAATCAACACCCGCAATAGGCTTTGTACCATCTCTAGTAATATATTCTGAAGTATCTTCATCATGAACAATAGTTGCTGCAGAAATTGGGTAGAAATCATCTGCTAGAGTATCATTAGTGATTAAACGAATATATGTAATCCTGGTATGGCCAGCATCATCATGCAAGTATAGAGTGAGTAACCACTCTGCGCCAATTCTACATGGCTCGTTATCTTCGCCCACTGCACAGAATGAACCCATAGTAGGGATTGATGGACTGACTTGGTTAGAATGACTTACTAGACCTGCGTCTAATACGGCACCGTCCCATCCAGTAACTGAATCATTATTTCCAGATTGAAGATCCCAGTCTGCAATTAGTCCCTCAACTTCCGAAGTATAAGTAAATTCAAGATCCGCATTACTCTTGATATATTTATCACGATAAGCCCCTGTTGTAGGGTTAATATCTACTTCTTCATTATTAATTATTAACTCGAAATCTGTACCTGCAATACCGAAATCTAATGGGTAAGGAGTTAGATGGTAAGATAACATGTTGGATAACAGTGGTATATTTTCTCCACCGAATGACTCCGACACGCTAGGGTTCTCTACATCGACGGTAGTCACAATTAATCCACCAGCTCCCTTGTTACATACCGACATCAAAGAATGTCCTTGTACAGTATCTCTCATGAGTGTGTGGAAAGTCCCTCCAGTCACACTGATTCGCCCCCCACAGGTAGCAGGGATTTGGTTTGCTTGAACTTGAGAATCCACATCTATACCGGATATAGCCACATAATCTCCCGCATGAATTCCTGAGAAAGTTACCTTATCGATACCTTTCAAAATAGGATGATAAGGGTCATCGATAGAGAGATCACCATAATTTATCCTATTATCTGTAGTGAAATTATATTGGTTTCTGTCTTTAATCGCCATATCAAAAATTAATCTGCCTGGGTCATATTCGTTTTGGTAAGGGCCCAAGTGCATCTGAACAGTTCCCCCTTCAACCATGAAATTTTCGAGCACATCGACTACACTAAGACCATCAGTTTCTCTTGTTGTATCCATAATCTCATAATAGTCACCATAAACTACATTATAATCAGTCTGCCAAGGAAGGAGGACTTTGTTATAATGCTCTATCCAGTCAGGAGTAGCATAAGTATCCCAATCACTAACTCTCAGCTGTGTGTAAGTCAAGTTCATTTCATCCAAATCATTCTTTACCTGCTGTAAACGATTCTGATCAGTAGGATTGGAAAGGATAGCGACATCTATTTGATCATAAAACTGTATTACGAAGAAACGCTCATTTCCAGAACTGTTACCATCTTGTGTAAAATTAGCAAAGAAACTAATATTGTAAGTATGTCCATCGTACCATGATGAATAAGGTGCAGTCCAGTTCGCCCATGAACGTTCATGAGAGACTAAATCAAATGGTCCATTATCTGAGTTTTCTTCGTAAACTGTTTGCCCAGTATCTTCATCAATAATTTTCATTGTTAATTCATACTCTGCTTCTATTACTCCGTTTAATAATGGCAACACAAAGTCATGTGAAGAAGAACCATAGGTACCAAATTCATTCTTATTTGTTGTATATACACAAGCATAAGTAATGTCTGTAGTACAATCAAGAATATCAGGTTGCATTAGTGTGATATCTGCACTTGCAATACTAAACATAATTGTAGTATAATTGTTGGCTAAATTGACTTCAGATTTGTTATACCATTTTTGTAATGGGTCGGTATTGTCAAATAATGTCTTCACATCGATTCTATAAATACCACTCTGGAAATCATGATTTGCAATTGTTACTACTTGCTTCTCTGAAGCATCCATTCCATTGACATCAATGGTATATGTTCCATCGTCCTCGAAAGTAAATTCTTCAATTCTTATGTTATCAATTGCAAACCCAGCGGAACCAGCATTACCATTTACTCCATCATCATTAGATAAGAATCTCCATGTTAAAGTAACATCAGAACCTGATAAAGAGGTACATTCATCTCCCCACTCAAAAGTATTTTCACTAGTCTGATTTTGTAAGAATATATTAGACATATCTACAGTTACAGATTTGATAATTTGTTCAGAATCGAACCAAACGACTGAATTATACTTATCTGAAAAATCGCCAAAGTACTCAACTTCATCATAGCCATTACCATCGAAATCTTCACAACTATCAAATGGTCGTGGACCATTTTCATTCAGATCAGTCCAACTTCCAAAGATAATCCCATTGAAGTTTTCTCCATTTTTAGTCCATGAAACTTCTAATTGGGCTGCGTCTCTGATTGCTAGAATATTGCCATTACTATCCTTCAAGTAATCACCTTCAGCAAAGTAATCAAAGGTTAGGTAGGTGAAATCTGCTCCTTCTGCACCTACAGGGATATCTGGAATTGTTAATGTCTCATTCCAGTTATCGCCATATCCTGTGTCAGGATGACCTAGCCAGTAAGCGTGATTATTGAATACTCCTTGATTTTGAGGTAGCATCCCATTGGAGCCTGCTGAATCATCAATACGACTACCATTTTCATTTCCATCATCTTCCCAGATTTGGTTCCCTGAATTTCCGAATGTAAAATCTTCAATTGCTACTAAATCAGGTAATGCATTTCTGACCTTAGCCTCAACTTGAAAATCCGTCACGGTATTTCCATAATTTTCGACCTTCACATTAATGTCTCTAGGGCCGGAGGCATACCTTACTCCGTTTTCTAAATCAACCCAAGCTTCTTCGGCAATTCCTGGATCGTAAAGATTGTCCACAGTAAGCTGGAATTTAACCTCATCATTTGTAGCATCTGCATTATCAAATCCTGAAGGATTTTCTACAGAAGTGGAGATATAATATGTCTTATTATCTATGAAATTAGATGTTAGAGATACTTCACGCACAGCACCTGCTCCCAAATTCGTGAAAGATAACTCCTGACTGACTAAAGCTTCGGTTCCAAAATTGACATCTCTCTTTCTAATGGATATGTTATCAAATGCAAACCCATCTAATCCTGTATCATAAGATGCTCCATCTGGACCTACTGAGCCCATTAGGCCGCTTCTAAATCTGAATCTAATATCGATTACTTGGCCTGCGTAAGGAGTCAAATCAATTGAATTGATTTTCTCTTGATCAGGTGATTCTGAGCCTTCCTCTGTGAAATTAAGCCAGCCGGTTAAAGTCTCACTAGAAATGTCGCCATTATAAGTATTGTATTCTGGATCTACACCCTGATATAGGAGACGGAAATAACGATCATTATCCCATCCTCCAGCGAAGAAAACTTGTTCCCAACCACTTCCATCACTCCATACTTCGATACTGCATGAATCTTCATACAACCAACGTTCAACAACATCAAACTGTTCTGCTAGATATAGTTGGAAGAAAGAAGCACTGCACATTGCCCACATGTCAAGGTATGCAGCATCTGCTCCTGTCAAATCAACATTCTGGAGAATTACTGCTTCGTCTTGATGATTGTAATATCCTGAATCTGACTCATTCTGACCGCCGTCATAATCAAGTCCAGCCCAGAAATAGTTTGTAGGGTTAGAGTCGGCCTCCCATAATGATACATTTTGACTCCCTGTCGAGCCTGTTTCTACGTGCCATGAAGAGTCGCCTTCTTCATATTCTCCCGTGTAAGAGAACTTTTCCCATGCACATGAATTACAACCTGACTTGTCTTCATTTCCATCGAAATCATTGGAATAAACTACAGTATCGCTCCCACCCAATACTTCTTTTACTTCTAGATTAACATCAATACTTCCTGAAATTGGGTTCAAACCGGTATTCTTGATTGTAACATTAACAAATCTATTTCCTTCGCCCAGTTGAGCTGCTCCAGTAGCAGGATTGTAAGAAACTGGAGCTACAGTAACGTCAGTAATTCCCAAATCTTCGTTATCAAGCGACAGGACTGAAAGGAAATCACCCGCTCCTGGCCAACCTTGTGTATCAAGCCACATAGCATTATTTGCGAAACGGTAAGCGTAATCACGCTGACCGATTACAATTTCAAATGCACTATCATCTCCGCCTTGCAATTGTCCAGGTTGGGCCATTGTAGGCCTTCTTCCGACATCAAAAGATAAAGAAGGTAAATATCCAGGTCCATTTGGATTTGCGAGAATTATCTCAACAGAATTTATTTCTCTCAGGTTATCTAACAACAAGAAGGTCTGATTTTGAGACGTAGAATCTTGAATTCTTGTCAATGTTAATTCAGTCGGGACGAAAAAATCATATTCGCCATCTTGATTAACATCTTCGATAGTAATTGATGCACCTTTAAAATCTCCTAAATATGCATAATTCTGGGTCGTCCAAGAGGTTCCTGAACCATAAGCATAAGAAATATTTCCAGTTAATCCGTCAACTGCTGCAATTAAATCAATTTCACCATTATCATCTGTGTCCTTAATGTCAAAGCCATACAAAGGCTCATTATGTTCTGCCTCAAGTTTGAAGTCGTGAACTCCTTGAGCACCCGGAGCTAATGGATTAGGGAATGTTCCTTGCAGACAGTCATATTCCAATACCGTTACATTATCATAATGCCCTACAGATACACCCACTCCAGTATTGAATGGAGGAGTCCTTAAGAGCCAGATATCAAGATCTTCACAATCACCAATTCCTCCACCACCGGGGAAACCACCACCAGTTACTGTCTCACCATAATGTCCAAGGATCATATTTGTGTAAAGGCCATTAGTTAGGGGGACTGCTATTGTTTGTTGTGAAGTTATTATAGTTGGGTCAGGCCCTTTGTACACCTGAATATATTGATTAGTAGAAGTTGCATCTCTTACCACCATCACTATGTCTGCATTTCCGTCACCATCAATATCTGCTACATCCATGTCTGAAAGGAAGGGATTTGAAACTGTAATTTCCGAATCACTCCAAAGATTTACTCTCTCATCACAATCCCCCCATAGTACCGTGAGATTTCCCGGTCTAACGAAAGACTCACCTACAAATCTAATATTTTGCTGATAATAAACAAGATCGTTGACTCCATCTCCATCAATGTCTGCTACCTCAACACGGGTTCCATCTGCTGTATCTACGAAACCTGCACGACGAGAGTCATTATTGGAAATAAATACATCCTGTCTGTCAGCAAAACCGCCAGATCCATCATTGTATAATACAGTGATGAAAAGTCCCATTGTACTGGCAGAGGCAATATCATTGTCTCCGTCACAGTCAAGATCCCCTATCGAGATATATGAAGGGTCTCGTTGAACCGCATATTGAGTAATATGGGATGCAGAAACCGCCGGAATTAGCGATAAAAACAAGGAACTAAGGAACAAACTGACCAGTAGGACGGCTTTCCTACTCTTCGCGGCTTGATTATTGGTATTCTTCAGACTATACAGCATACTACTTCCGAGTTTAACTCTATTCTTAGCACTTATCACCCATTGATTCCTCTCACCTACGGTGAATATTAAGAAACTAAGTGACTTAATTAAGTAAAAAAAAATATATCATTGAGAAATTAACCAACTCGGATTCGGAGCATAATGAATTTCTGCGCCACCATAAATTAGTTCTAAACGACCCATGATCCAAAGCCTATTTAGGAAGATTTCTAGGTCTGCACCTTCTCTATTTATTCTCTCTCCAATTAAGTCTTCAATTGCACTTATGGGAAGTGATGTTTGACCATGTTCACGCACGACAAGAGTCAACAGAATTTGCAACCAAGATTCTGCCATTGGGTCACCAGATAGATTGTTGGATAAAGGCTCGGGTTCGTCTATTGATTCTAAAAATTCTCTTATATATTCAATCTGAGGCTCTGTTCTAGAAGGTCCATCTAAATCAGAAATTTTCGATTTGATGTCTAAATCTCCAATTCTTCTGACTACAGCAGGAATACTGCTTGGATCTGGGGGAGGTCCTGGTAATTTTTCTTCTTCTGTCAAGATATTGGAAAGATTTTCACCATACCCAATAGCAGCATGAGATTCTAATTCACTATCGTCAAATAATCTAGCCGAAAGAGGTTGGATGAAACCAACTCTTCCTTGTAGGCCCAATTCCTGACGTAATGATTCAACAACACTAGACTCCCCCTCAATAATGATGTCAATATTATTTTCAGGTGAGCGAAATCTGAATCTGACTGTCCCCCTCATCTGCATACCATCACCCCTAACATTACTTGTAGATAAGACATTACGTTTCAAATCATTCCTTGGCTAGATTACGTAAAACTGTTTGTAAAATTCCACCATTATTGTAATAATCAACCTCGACAGGAGTATCTAAGCGCACGATAGCTTTGAAATTTATTAACTCACCACTGTTTTTAGTTGCTTGAATATCTATTGTCGATAAAGGAACTAGCTCCATATCAGCTGGAATATTGAAACTCTCTGTCCCATCTAGCCCGAGTGAGTCGGCATCCTCTCCATCGATAAATGTCAGAGGAAGGACTCCCATNCCAACAAGGTTTGAACGATGAATCCTTTCAAAAGATGTTGCAATAACTGCTCTNACNCCNAGTAATAGTGTCCCTTTAGCGGCCCAGTCTCTGCTGCTTCCNGTACCATATTGTGAGCCAGCTAAGACCACTAAATCNGTTNCTTCAGATTGATATCTTTGACTTGCTTCGAATATAGAAACGACTTCATNNGTAGGGAAATGNGTGGTCCAACCACCTTCAGTACCTTCCGCAANTTGATTCTTGATACGGATNTTTGCAAATGTNCCNCTCATCATAACTTCATGATTNCCTCTTCGACTTCCAAAAGAGTTGAAATCTTTCANTTCTACNCCATTTCCGATAAGATATTNNCCAGCAGGACCGTGATGAGGGAANGCNCCCGCTGGTGAAATATGATCTGTAGTCACAGAATCACCAAGTTTCAATAATACTCTAGCATTTTTTATNGGTTTAATAGGNGATGGNTNGGCTTTGATACCCTCAAAAAACGAGGGTAGTCTNATATAAGTTGATTCATCTTCCCAAGGATATAATGCNGATTTTTCAGANGGTATTGAGTCCCANCTTGGCTCTTCTAAAACATCTGAATATCGATNTCTAAACATTTCAGGTGTCAAAGAANTTTGTAAAGTTTCATTAATTTCTTCATCGGATGGCCATATATCAGACAGCATCACTGGTTCATCATGATTAGTATAACCAATAGGATCATTAAATAAATCAATATCTAAAGTTCCTGCAAGAGCGTAAGCAACTACTAATGGAGGACTTGCAAGATAATTTGCCTTCACCTTTTGATGGATACGCCCTTCGAAATTTCTGTTTCCAGAAAGTACACTGCCTACAATAAGATTGGATTCATCAATTGCACNNTCTATNTCTTCATCCAGTGGTCCAGAATTACCNATGCAAGTTGTACAGCCATAACCAACCACATTAAAGCCTAAAGCAGANAGATCTTCTGTTAGTCCTGCTGCATCGAAATATTCTGTAACTACTCTACTNCCAGGTGCTAAACTAGGTCTAACCCAAGGTTTCAATTCTAATCCTTTNGACCTNGCATTTCTAGCCAANAGGCCTGCTGCTAACATAACACTTGGATTACTAGTGTTAGTACAACTTGTAATCGCAGCAATAACAATATCTCCATGTTGAAGATTTATATTTCTACCTTCTATGTGAGATGAATCTTGATTATTTTCAGAATTAATTCCATGACCTTGATGACCAGGAGGTGAATTTAGGCTTTGTAACCAATGTTCTTTCATTTCAGAAAGATTTACCCTATCTTGAGGCCTCTTCGGCCCAGCCAATGCTGGTTCAACTGTATTCAAATCTAATTTGATTGAGGATGTAAATTTAGGCACCGGGGTTTCACTTGTGTGGAATAGGCCCTGAGCAGTAAGATATTTCTTTACATTTTCAATATGTGAAGGCTCTCTACCAGACAAATGCATGTAATCTAGAGTTGTCTGATCCACTGGGAAAAATCCACAAGTCGCTCCATATTCGGGAGCCATGTTGGCTATAGTTGCTCTATCTGGCAAGCTTAAGTTTGCCATTCCTGAACCATAAAATTCTACAAATTTAGAAACCACGCCATGTTCCCTTAATAGTTCTACAATTCTTAGAGTCATATCAGTTGCAGTAACTCCTGCACGCAGCTTCCCAGATAACTCGAAACCTACTACTTCAGGCAACAGCATATAGATTGGTTGGCCGAGCATTACTGCTTCTGCTTCAATTCCACCGACTCCCCAACCAAGAACACCGAGACCATTAATCATCGTTGTATGAGAGTCAGTACCAACTAAAGAATCAGGTATCCATAAGTTATTTTCTAAACGAGCAACACTCGCAATCCATTCTAAATTCACTTGGTGGACAATTCCTCTACCTGGTGGCACTGCTCGGAAATTATCTAAATTCATTTGACCCCATTTTAGAAATTTATATCTCTCCATGTTNCGTTGGTATTCTATTTCNAAATTACGTTCCCTGGCGTCTNGAAATAATCCNGAAATATCAACCTGAACGGAATGATCTATTACNAAATCTACAGGGACTTGNGGGTTGACTTTCTCTGGNTCGCCTTCTAAATCTACCATTGCGTCTCTTAATGCAGCGATATCTACCACTGCAGGAACGCCTGTNAAATCTTGTAAAATTACTCTACTNGGNTTAAANGGAATTTCTTCTGGTTTCATTGTGGGAGACCAAGAAGCAATTCTCTTGACATCTTCTNTGGTCACAAGAAAACCNTCACATTTCCTAAGAGCAGATTCAAGTAANATTCNTATTGAAAACGGNAATTCATCTAATTTACAGAGACCCTGNTCTTCNAGACTCTTCAATGACATGAANAAACCAGTATCTCCTGAANNAGTAGTGAATTCAGACTTCGCAGAGAACAAATCATCAGCAACCATGTTTGGACCGGCCGTGATNAAGCACAAGAATATGCCTAAAGATAAACTTCGTATTTTCGTTTTAATNAAGATATATCTACAGAAAGTAGACGTACTTCAAAAATTGGTCTNTCATTATCGCCAGTTTCAACATCACTAATTGCNGTTACTGAACTTAAACCACTCGAAACTTTTCCAAAAACTGTATGCTGACCATCGAGATGNGATGGAGTACTATCTTCNGGNACAATAAAGAATTGACTNCCTCCAGTATTTGNANTNNNTGTTTTAGCCATCGAAATAACTCCAGGCTCATGAACTAGNCCATTATNTGCCTCNTCTCCAACTGTCCAAGAAGTTCTATCACAANCGCTNGAACTAGTTTCTGCTTGACCNTTACAGTAGCCNTACCAATTGTANGCATAGCCTCCACTACCTGTNNCNNATTCAAAGTCTCCNCCTTGAANCATAAAACCNTCTATAACCCTATGGAATATTGTTGATTTATAGTTANCATTAACAGAATGAGCAATGAAATTTTCAACATGNTCTGGAGCCTGAGATGCNTACAAATCTATTACCACCGTGGCNGTAGTTCTACTANTCTCATNCATACCATTGGGAACATANGAAATCTGCATAGTNGCTTGNGAACCAGAAACTGATACTTCTTCATTCATGAAATCAGCCAGTACTTTNACTGAAGATAATAGAAGAAGNCATACAACTAACATTACTACTAATCCCATTGGAGTTGGACTGCCATTATCCAATACTTGGAAGGTTGAGCCTGTTGAAATCCCCTCTTGATCCATAACTGAAATTAGTTTCCCCCTTTCTCGAAGAGTTTCTTTTGATTTAGGGTCTAGTTTTAACGCATTAGAATAATTCTTGTATGCTTGTTTTAAACTTGTCTTTCTAGATGATGTATCAGTATTAGCTTTGATAACATAAAGATCGGCTGCTAGAGATAGAGTTTTGGCTCTCTGTACGTCGTTTTCACAGTTATCCCAAGCAACTGAACGGAGTAAAGCTAAGGCTTTGTCAGGATGGTCTTGACTTGCTATCGAATTCTTTGCTTCATCCCAAGCTCTTTGCAGTTTTTCGGATACGGGCATGTGCCTCGGAAGAGCACCTAATAAAAAACTACAACGGAACTAGTTCAGCTAAAAATTTCGGATTGGTGAACGGCAATACATAATACTAGTTCTCTACGGCAGTGGATTCACGCAAGCACCTTACGGGCTACGGTACCAACGGAGAATGTGAAATAATGAACCTGCGAGTTAATGACTTTACAATCAATATAGCAACAGCAAACGGAACTGGTTCTCAATCAGCAAATCTAGTCATTTTACATTCAATGTATGAAATGGGAGTTCCTGTTAGTGGGAAGAATTTATTCCCTAGTAATATTTCAGGACTACCTACTTGGTTCATCATCAGAGCAAGTGACGCAGGATATCAAGCACCTGGAGATTACACTCATATACAGATATTGATGAATAAAGATACGTGGCAAAAAGATCTCGATAAACTTGACCCAGGGACGGTTATTATTTACAATAAAGATACAAAATTACCAGTCGATAGAGACGATTGTATTTTACTTGGAATGCCAATGACTAAGATGGCTAGAACGATTAGCCCAAAGATGGCTAAACTTATGGCAAATATGTATTATGTAGGTGCGCTCGCTCACATCTTAAAAATAGACCAAGAGGCTATTAGAAAGGCAATTTCTCAGCAATTTGGTGGGAAAGAAAAAGCCATTGAATGGAATATGCAAGCTATATCTGAAGGCATTGAATATGCAAAAGATAATTGGGATTATGAATCTGAATATTTAGTTGAGGAGAGAGAAAAAGATCCAAACACATTCCTTATTGAAGGTAATGAGGCAACTGCCCTAGGTGCTATATATGGAGGAATAAATATGCTTTCTTGGTATCCTATTACTCCGTCATCTTCTGTTGCGGAGTCGATCATTGGATGGATTCCAAAACTCAGAGAAGGTGAAGACGGTGGTGCAACTTGTGCAGTAGTACAGGCAGAAGACGAATTAGCCGCTGCTGGGATGGTTTTGGGTGCTGGATGGGCTGGCGGTAGAGGAATGACCTGTACTAGTGGACCAGGAATTTCGTTAATGTCCGAATTTATTGGATTGTTTTACTTCTCTGAGGTACCAGGAGTTATTTGGGATGTTAATAGAGTAGGCCCTTCTACAGGATTACCCACTAGAACTCAACAAGGAGATTTGTCAATGCTTTACGAAGCAAGTCACGGAGATACTCAACATATTGTTTTGATTCCAGGAACTGTCGATGAATGTTTCGAATTTGGATGGAGAGCGTTCGATTATGCTGATCGATTCCAGACTATGGTCTTTGGATTCGGCGACTTAGATTTAGGTATGAACAGGTGGAGTACGGCTGGTTTTAAATATCCTGGAACTCCAATGGATAGAGGGAAAGTAATCAGAAGCCAAGAACAAATGGACGCGATAGCGAATTATGGACGTTACAGAGATGTAGACGGAGATGGGATTGCATATCGAACATTACCTGGAAGTGGTCTAGACCCAATTCTTTATCGGGGAACTGGTCACGATGAAGATGGAATATATTCAGAAGACCCTCAAGTGTATCATGCCACAATGGAAAGACTGAGGAGAAAAATTGATGGCGCGAGAGATGTATTACCCGCACCTGTAATTAGAGAAGAGAAAGAAAAGAGCGTAGGAATAATTTTCTATGGTTCTATGGAAAATACTATTGTAGAAATTGATGACATGCTTGAAGAAACTGGACTATCAGTTAGTACCTGCCGTGTTCGGGCACTTCCTTATCACTCCGAAGTCCAATCATTTATTGAGGAACATGAAAAGGTGATTGTTCTTGAGATAAACAGAGATGGACAACTATTTGGCATTCTGAGAAAAGAGCTCCCAGTTCATCTACTGAGTAAAATCCAAAGTGTTGCTTACAGTGATGGATTACCACCAAGAGCAAAGGTGTATTCAAATATGATTATTGATGCTTTAGGAGAGGTGAGATTATGAGTATTTTAAAACTGAATGTAATTGATTTAGAAAAGTCAGAATACAAAGGTGGGAAATCATCATTATGTCCTGGCTGCGGACATGACCAAATTTCAAATGTAATTATTCAAGCAGCATGGGAAAATGGGATAAAACCAGAAGGTATCGCAAAAATGAGTGGCATAGGGTGTTCATCCAAAACACCTGCATATTTTTTAGGAAAGAGTCATGGATTTAACACAGTTCACGGAAGAATGCCATCAGTTACAACTGGCGCAAATATGGTGAATAAAGATCTCTCATTCCTAGCTGTTTCGGGGGATGGAGATACTGCTAGCATAGGCATTGGACAATTTATCCATGCAATAAGAAGAAATCTTGACATGGTATATATCATTGAAAACAATGGCGTATACGGATTGACTAAAGGTCAATATAGCGCTACTGTCGAAAAAGGTTCCAAAAAGAAGAAAGGAGCAATGAATGAACAAGCCCCAATTGATTTGTGCGCAATGGCAGTAAATCTAGGATGTAGTTTCGTTGCAAGGTCATTCTCAGGAAGTAAGAAACAATTGACTGCGTTACTAAGAGCAGCAATGAGTCACAAAGGTATGGCAATTATTGATGTCATTTCACCATGTGTTACATTTGCAAATAATGATGAATCATATAAATCATACAATTATGTTAAAGAAAATGATGAAGTATTACATATCGTAGATTACATACCTCATTTCTCACCAATTGAAGCAGTAGAGGTGCCTGCGGGTGAGTTCAAAGAAATCAAATTATTTGATGGATCAACACTAAGGCTGGAAACGGTTGGAAGTGAACATAATCCAAATGACCCAGTGGAGGCTTTGCGTGCAATTCATGAAGCCGATAGAGAAGGAAGACATGTTACGGGCTTACTGTACTATGACTCTGATAAGAAAACAGCCACTGAAACACTTGGATTAACAAACACTCCACTGATGGCTCTACCCGATTCTCAATTAAGGCCTAGTGAAGAAAGCTTGGAACTATTGAATGCTGGATTTAGAACAAACTAATTACTTTAGATGAACTAAGGTTTTCTTGAAATACATAATCCTTGTCCGGGGAATGTTAGTCCCTTAGTGTAGTGGTCCATCATGTGGGGTTCTGGATCCCATGACCCTGGTTCGAATCCGGGAGGGACTACCAATTACCTCGTTCTCCGATTAGTTGATGAAAGAAACCTTTCTCTCATACATTATCATGCAACTCATTGATGAATATCAGGACTCTCCTGTACTGAATGGATTTACTCATCTAGCAGACAGTACTGACCCACTTCACATTCTGATGAGTTTGACAAATTTGATTACTGCGGCGACTCTAGTCCTGTGTACGTTAGTATTAGGAAGTTTAGATAAAAATGAAACTATATCACAATTTCCATTACTCGTAACTTTGTCAATTTCTTTGGCCATGCTGGTTGGATTGATAATAGAATATCTACTAAAAGAAAATAAGGAATTAGTTAGGGGTATCCGATCACAAATAAAATATTTTCAAGTCATAATATTCTTTTGGATGTGGATATTATGGGGATTGAATCGGACGAGCTATTTCGATTTTTCCGAATGGTCATTTATGATTCTTATATCAGTAACATTACTGACAACATTCTTTATTCTTGGAGTACATCACAGAATAAAATTGAGTAAAGTTAAAATTAATCAGGTTTCACTTCTGAATAGAGTGAAATCTACATCGAAGAAGAATCCAACTACGCTAACGAGAGCCGAAATTGAAGAAATTAGACTAATATCAACTCAAATTAATAATCAATTGCTTACATTCATGGGATATATTTCCGTAGGACTTGTCGCTGCACTGATGATGAATATTGTAGATCTAGATTCTGAATCAATTACTAGTTTCACTTCTTCTATTATTAGCATAGATATTGCATTATTAATTTCAAAAATAGTTGCTAGTCAACAGAAATCAATAATTGAATAATTGAAGTAATCTTTGCTCAATCAATTGATAAATTCTTTCTAGAAATTGCAGCGGTAATTATTGATAGAAAATAAATGAATAATGAAGGTGCAGGAAGAAGTCCTTTAGTACTTGAATTTATCGTAATTATGGATTCATCAATTAATTCTTCAACCCAAGTCGAAGAGTCAATTACTCTCTTTTGATAGTGAACAGTCCATACTCCATCGCCTACTAAACTGAGATTCTTTATTCCAACTGTGATTTCAGATTGATTTGTAGCATTAATTCCAAAATTTTCTGAATACCATAATAAGTTCCCGCTAGAATCGGAATAATGGAAAGTTGCATTTGAAGTACTTGCATGGCCAAGATTAGAAACATCTGCAACAATTCTATTATCTGTAATTTCAAAATTTTCAACTACTAATCTCGCACGCCAATACCAAATATTCTGAACTAAATACTTCATTACATCCAATTCCTCCCCCAATCTATCTGAAAGCGCTTCTACAGTCCCCAACAAAAATTGTTCATCATCAGTTTCAAAAGTGAATGTAGGGAACCCCATTACGCCATATCCGTAATCGCGACTAGTACCACAATTTGGATAGAGTCCTTGATTGGCATTTCGAATGGGTATCTCTGAGATATTATCATTAACATCATCACGAATATGATGAAATAACTCCCAGTCCGATGGCTGTTCTGGCCATTTACCCCATGGATAAAGCATAATCCAAACTCCTGTGTGCATTGTAACATATAGGTCTGCATCTGGAACAACTTCGTTCATGTAAATTGAATTTGCAAGAGTCTCTGATTCACTAAAGGCACTGCTTCCGGGTTGTGTAGAATCGCAGGTATTCCAGTAATGATCATAATTTCTATTCAGATCAACCTGATTTATGTTCCATCTACTATCGAAATCATTTCCATCGGCATTTAACATGATGAGAATATGCAACTCAGTAGTTTGTAAGATGTCAACAACTTCCTGATCTCCATCACCCCATCCTTCAATGTAATATTCAGCTGTGAGAAAAGCTAATTCAGTACCTAGGTGTTCATTTCCATGGTGACCACCATCAATATAAGCTACTTCTTTATCAGTGCCATCTGGTTTTTTTTCTTGGCTCCAGTCTGAAATTTGCAACATCCAAATCTCTCTTCCAAGCTCTGTTTGTCCTATAGAAAATAAAATTACGATTTCAGGGTAATCATCAGCCCACTCATCTAAATCAAGAGTTAGTGTTGCGTAAGAGTGATACCAATGTTCCTGTACAATATCTGGTTGTCCAATCTGTGCAGTGACAATTGNAGATGCTGAAGCNACTAGTAATGAGGTCAGAACTACAACGACCCACAATCNACTCATGCTTTGCTGTGGGGGTTACTACCTAGAATCATTTGCATCTGTATTCANCCNATTTTAATTNAANTCTAACTTGATTAACGATTACAAAAGTATATACAGAGAATTACTAATTGCATGNTATGATGGATACNGTGGTAGTGGCTCTNCAGATTGTCATAGCATTGGTAATATTTGCTGTTTGGATTTTTAGGCCCAGTCTAAACACAAATTATCGCGCAGGCAATGCACAGAATATTTTCGAAGAATTTGCAGTTTATGGATTGCCTAAATGGTCCGTCTATGCAATTGGTGCTACAAAGTTGACTTTGGCATTTATGTTGGTTATTGGGATATGGTATACTCAGTTAGTTCAATTTGCTGTAATCGCAATGGGTATTTTGATGGCTGGAGCAGTGATATGTCATCTCAAGACAAAAGAAGATCCTCTGAGTAGGGCCATTCCTGCATCATTAATGTTAGCAATGTGTGTCTTAGTGATTTATTTTGGTTGAATTATAATTATTCTTATACGGTGACTTAGATAATTATATCTGAGAGGAAAAATTATCTTGCCGAAGCAACGACTAAAAATACATTATGTTTAGCAGAGCATATGAGTCAAATGAAATCTATAATTTTGGTAATATTAATGCTAGTTTCTATTTCTTCTGGATGCCTAGGGAATAGCGATGAAATAGATCAAAAAAATGATACTATTACAAATCTTGAGAATGAAATTAATGACTTGAATCAAGAAAATGAGAATTTATCGAATCAAATAGAATCAATGAATGAAAACCTTGCACTGATTGATAATATTTCCTCTGAATTNGAAGGGTTGTTATTTTCTGCTAATTCAACATTAGAGAGTCTACACATAAATCTCGAGACTAATGAGCAAACTATAAATTTACTGTCGGAACAAAGGGATAATTTACAGATTGAACTACAACAAGTAATTGACTCTAATTCTACAGTAATTTCTGAATTGGAAGCAAATATTACCCAACTAAATCAACAGATAAATGATCTGGAAACTGATTCATTATCATTAAATTCTCAAATTGTAGATGCACAGGAAGAAATTTCTGAATTGACAAATACTATCGTCGCCTTAAATGACCAAATATCCAAACTAACTTATCAGATGTTTACAGACACACAAGGTTGTCCTTATTCAGCACCCTCTGAGAAAATGAAGATTGGATGGGATTTAAATTCCGATAACCAATTATTAGGCAATGAAGAAATTCAAATGATTTCTGGAGATTGTATGGCAGGAATTGGAAAAGTAGCACCTGTAGACGATAATGGAAATGAGAGGATTGCACAGATGGTAGAAATGGGAGGAGTACTATATTTTACAGCTGATGACGGAATTCATGGATCTGAATTATGGAGATCAGATGGAACAGTTGGAGGGACTTATATGGTGATTGATTTAACACCTCGAATGTGCCCAACCTGTGCAAATATGGATACTGATATTTCAGAATTAGTTGCTGGAGATTCGAAGTTATTTTTTGCTAGTCCTGTCCAAACTGCAGGGGTACCAGACCTGATCAAAGAGCTGTTCGTAAGCGATGGTACAGAAGCAGGAACTACCTTGGTGAAAGATATATTTGATTGCCCAACAAATACAGGAGAAGTCATGATAGATTATAGTGGAATTAATTCCCTAATGGTTATCCCAGGTTCTAGTATTGGTCCATCGGGACAAGATAAGGTTGTTTTCTCAGCATTCGATTGTTCAACTGCTGCTTGGACTTGTTATGGTGAAGAACCATGGATTTCGGATGGCACAGAAGCAGGAACTATGCAAGTCGATAACCTTAGAGTAGGAGACACTCCGATGTCTACTCCAGATGGATTTGGTGTAGTTATAGATGCTGTTGGAAGTCAACCAAGAAATTTCTTCCAAGATGGAAATCAGATTTATTTCACTGCAGATGATAATGTAACAGGTCGAGAAATTTGGAATTTTAACTTTCTACAACTCTCAAACGGNGCTCATCTNATTAAAGATATTAANCAAGGCGCTGCTGACTCTTTCTTATTTGATTCTGATATAGAATTTATAGGATTAGAAGGCNATATATTGTTTGCAGCTAATAATGGAATTGTGGGTAATGAGTTGTGGAAAACTGACGGAAGCATTGAAGGAACAACTTTACTGAAAAATATTGCAATTAACGAGAGCTCAAGTAATCCTTCTCAATTTACTTTAGTGGGTGGGGATACTGTTTTCTTCACAGCAAATGATGCCATACACGGGACTGAGTTATGGAAAACTNATGGAAGCTGGGCAGGGACTGAAATGGTAGAAGATATATTGCAAGGATCGGAGGGTAGTAATCCTAATTATTTGACAGAATTTAATGGAGCGATATACTTCAGTGCTGAGAGTGATGATACGAGTGGACAAGTAGCGATGATGGCAAATTATGAACATTTGACATGGGAATACACAATGCAAGATACTGTTCAAACTCTGGAAAACGGATTTTCTTCAAACTATATACTTATTACAAGTAAACCGNTAGTAACTGAAAACGGATTATACTTCATAGGGACATCTCAACATACTAATTCTGATGGTCTTCTTGTCACTATGTCAGTATTACATCATTATCATTGGGAAGCTAATGCTATGTTAATGGATGAAATTATTTGGGGAGAAGGTTCATTTGAAAATGCAATTGGAGGATTATTAGGTTCTTTAGACAATACCTTATATTTCAAAATGAAAGGTTCAAATGATTTTTCATACTACAAAAGTCCATTAGATGTTTATACAATGACAGTTAATAACTAATATCAAATTGAACGATAAAGAATATCCGAAACCCAAGTAATCATGATTATTATCATAAACCAACCTAGAGCAATTTTTGCTAGAGGTTTCGATTCTTTTCTTGGAGGAAAAGGATCTATTCCTGCATCTAATGCTGCAGCGATAATTGCTAATTCTTCTTCAATAGTTTGAGGCTCTTTCATAATAATCACTCACGGTTCAATTGTAGGGTTCCATCCTGAGATATATGATTCTTCAAGTGAAGAAAAGTCTTCAATAACATCAGAGATATCGATANTTAGAGAATCTATATTTTCAATTATACGAGCAGGATTNCTTGATTTAGGTATTGTAATACAACCATTATCATAGACCCATTTTATTGCAGCCTGAGCAGGNGTACAGCCAATAGATTNGGCAATAGAANCAAGATTAGGATCTNTNACTTTGTGCCCTCTGGCCAGCGGNGAGTATCCCATAGTAATAGCTCCAATCTTCTCATTCGCTTTCCTTAATTCTAACCTTNGTANCCAGGGATGTACNTCNATTTGATTTACAGAAGGTAANATAGTTGCATATTCNTTCATAGCNTCGAGATGNTNAATTCCATANTTNGANACTCCTATNGATNTNGTNAATCCTAATTNAAGACANGNTTCCATAGCTNTCCATACNTCNCCACGGACTGAAATATTCTCAGGAGGTGCGTGTACNAAATACAAATCAACAAAATCAAGACCGAGACGCTGAAGACTTTCNCGNCATTGAGATATTGTTTCATCAAAACCNGTAGCATGGACTCTTCTTAGTTTGGTTACTANAAAAATCTCATCNCGNGGTATTTTNGAACTTCTAATTGCNTCNCCNACAGCATTTTCNTTACCATAGGCAGTNGCTGTATCAATTAGTCGATAACCGTTATCTAATGCATGNAGAATAGAAGANTTACATTCNTTATCATNCATCTGCCAAACNCCAAGACCGAATCTAGGCATTANAATTTCGAANANTTTTGTGCCATTTTGATTATCTCTGTGACTNATNGGCACGTAGTCAATCATGACTGTCGATTAACCTNNTAGACTTGAGTCATTCGACAGGCTGGTTTGAAATCATTGACCACCTCGAGNCATCATGGATGAATTGCCCGAGGGTGTGNTTTTACCCAAGGCTAATGTTGCAATACCCAGGCCATCTGCTTCACTAATAGTAAGTAGAATGAATGGAAATATTGGCGAGATACTGTTATGCCATAGAGTCTCTGAGGTACCTTCTTTTCCCGACTTCTGGGCGTTTCCAGGAGGTGGAGTCAGTCGCACTGATAGAAGAACCTCTGATGAAAATCCAAAATGGTTAGCAAACACCCAAGATCCAGTAACAAGTATTACCTTACTGAGAGAGCTTGTTGAAGAAATAGGGTTTTCTCCTGATGGTAAAGGATCACTAGAATTAGTTGATGAAGAAATTCAAGAGAATATATGTATTAATAAAGAAAAATGGGCATATTATGTTAAAAATGGAGAAATAAAAATTGATAATTTTAATTCACAAATTATAGCTGTTAGGACTATGCCACCATTCGCACCTATTAGATTTACAAATACATTCCATCATCTTTCTATCGGAGATTCAAAAATTGAACCAAGATTTCCAAAAGGTATGTCTGAGTTTGATGAATATAGGTGGTGGAAACCAGAAAATCTCCTACAATCGTGGCTAAATCATGAGGTAAGATTACCACCTCCTCAAGTAACACTGATTAGAGATATTTGTGAATCATTAGAGGAAAATGGAGATTTGGCATCAGCTTTTGATAAACTTTCGATAAATCCTTCTGAAGGATACCATATCTTAGAATTCGCACCAGGTGTTGAATGCATACCATTACCAACCCAAACACTACCTCCAGCAACTCATACAAATTGCTATGTTTTAGGTGTTCCAGGTGGAGAAAGAGTAATCATAGACCCTGCTGCTAAAAGTAAAGATGCCTTGGAGATATTATCTAAAAAAATAGATGAAATAAGATTATCTGGAAGTGAAATCATAGCAACAATTTTCACACATAAACACCAAGATCATATTGGTAATTTAGAAGAAATTGACAAAATGTATAGGGCGCCAATTTGGGCTAGTAAAGAAACTCTAGAGGCTATTTCAAAACTAGAAAACAATAAGGTTTTACAAGAAAATGATTCATTCGTATTGAAGGGGAATAATTCTTCAGAATGTTGGGATATAATTGATACCCCAGGCCATTGCCCAGGTCACATCTGTTTGGTTGGAGATGCAGGTATTGTAAGTGGAGATAATGTAACTGTAATCGGTACAATTCTTGTTCCTTCAACTGATGGAGATATGAATAAATATCTAGAGGGTTTACAAAGAATGAAAGAATTAAATCCTCCTCTTTTATTCCCCGGACATGGCCCATTTTCAGCCAATCCTGAAAAATTACTGAACAGATATATCAAGCATCGAAGTAAAAGGCATCAATTAGTACTCGATGCTGTGAAAGATTTTTCTGATTTACAAGAAATCGCTAAAAAATCATATGAAGATACTCCGAATGCTCACCCTAAACTTTTGATTGATCAGACTTTGTCACATTTGAAAGGACATATTGAATCTGGAGAAATTATTCATGAAAATGGCAAATATTCATTTTTTCAGCGTTAAATAAGAGATGATGCAGTTAATATGAATAATTGTTACTTCTAGGGTTAATCGGGCGATTACTCATGAGTGAAGACAAATGGTGGGGTAAAGAAGAGAAGAAGGAATCGTCAAAAGAGACCATTGAAGAGATGATGGATCACACTGAAATGATGAGAATCAAAAGAGAAGAAGAAATGGCCCAAGCGCAACATGAGGCTGAATTAAGCAGGCTGAAGGACGAAACGCTTGGAACAAATACAGATGATTCTAATTCTGTATCCCCAATAGTACAATCAGATAAGGGGGCTTTTGACTGGATGACTGACGATCCAGGATATCTTTTTCTAACAATTATTGTTTCCTTAGGATTCATTGCATCAATCCTTGGTTCAATGTTATTACCAGATGTGGATGAAGAATGGGGTATTACTGATGCGACTGTTCTAGATGGAACTGAGTGGATAGAATATGACCGTTCTTACGAAGAATGTTCAGATTATGATGATTATGATGACTATTGCTACGGAGAATGGTATTGGGTATACTCATACGAATGCTATGCTGATGTTTACTACAATTATTCAGTCTCGGGAACAGAATATTTTGGAGAATATTATTTATTCATTGGAGAGTTTGGTGACTACTGTTTAGAACAGATTGAGAATGATATTATTCCAATTAATTCAACTTGGGATGCGTGGTATAAAATTGATGAGAATGAGGTTAGTCAACTTGAATCACCAAGTGATAGGGGTGCAATTCTTGCCTTCTTTGGAATGTGTTGTTTACTACCAATTTTACTAAGTTTACTATTTTTCATGTATTTTGAGGGAAATAATGACCAGTATGATAATTCAAACTCTAACAGTAGTAATGAAGTCCATCATTACCACCATAGAGGAGGAATTATGGGGGGAGTATACTACGGAAGCCCTTGGTATAGAAGACCTTGGTTCCATCGTCGGAGAAGTAGAAGGAGAATGCGTATCTCAAGTAGTGGCGGTCGTCGCTCAGGTGGTGGCGGTCATCGTTCAAGTGGTGGCAGTCGTCGTTCAAGTGGTGGCGGTCGTCGTTCAGGTGGTGGCGGTCGTCGTTCAGGTGGTGGCGGTCGTCGTTCAGGTGGCGGAAGAAGATCACGCTGAATCTCAAAAGGTGTTTGAATGGATAACCATTGGAAAGGAATTCCAGAACTCCCAAATTGTATCGGGGAGGAATGGATCATCAGAGTTTCTGAAAATGTTTCTTTGAGAGTTTTTATTTGGAAACCTGTCAAAAAATCATCAAAAGCACCTATATTAATGGTTCCAGGTTGGGGATCGGTCTTCGAGGGTTGGAGACCTTTAGTATCGGAATGGGTCCAAAGTAGAAAAATTATTTATATTGAAACTCGCGAAAAAGCTAGTGCCATATTTGATAATAAAATGAAACCAAAAGATTTCGTTATGAGTAAATACATAGAAGATATAGAGACCATAATCGGAAAGTTACAATCGGAGAATGAATTGGATGGTGACTTCCATTTGTTTTCATCATCTTTGGCCTCCACTATCATAATTCATGGATTACAAGAGGGAAATATATCGGGTAAGAGTACGATTTTTCTAGCACCGAATCAAAAATTTAGGTTTCCTTTTTGGGCAAAAATTTTAATCAAATTGCCATTACCTAAATTTACATTAAAATGGCTTATTAGAATTGCAATATGGGCAGTCGAAAGGAAAGTGGAAGAAGAAGGACAGAAGATTAGATATCGAAGAACTCTACTTTCACAGAACTATGAAAGAATGAGATATTCTGCTAGATATCTAATGGGATACTCATTACCAGAAAGTTTGTCAAATATAGATATACCCTGTGCTATTCTAACCGCTGAATCCGATAAATTACATGGGACGAAGGATGTTGAATTTATATCTAGGGAAATATCAAATATAGAAATAATTCCAATTCCATCAAATCAATATGCACATCAGCCAGAAGCTCTCAATGAAATCGAATCTTTCTACTCAGACATAGAATTGAATGAATAAACTAAAGCGATTGCCTGATGAAGGATGATGCTTACGGAACAGTGAGAGACATGCGTGAACAGGCTTCTTCATTTGATGTTGCACGAATTGT
>PCAW01000016.1:0-25469 GCA_002730775.1 Methanobacteriota archaeon
CTTGCGGAATGAATACCCGCAGATGAATAGGGACTCGACTGTCCCGTGTTATGAATACCCTTTGTTATTTTATGACAAAAGGTTAAGTATTTATACTACTCGAAGTTTCGTAGTATGTCAAGAGGTAGGGTTTTCCGCCTCTTTTTCTTCTTTTGCTCGTTGAGCAGCAGAGTTCTCGGTAATTCTACCAAGATATGGATCATAGTTCATGTAGTCTGCGATGTCAACATTTGCTCCGTGTTGAGACCAGTAGTTCCACAATGCAGTGTGATTGCCTCTATGAAAGGCATCAATATGATCTTCATGAATACTAGATCCCAACTCAATTTTATACATTAAGAGTGGGATAGCAAATGTATTTCCTGAATTATAGATAAGGTCATCAGCAACTGGTCTTGGTTTGACACCTTGATCCAGTTTATATTTTTCCTTACGGCAATGTAGTCTAATCAGTTTCTCTGCATGGTGTCTACTGATGACATAACAAGCCGTAGAAAAATCATTCACAAATCTCTTATGAAGTTTAACGTGAAGATCACCAGTGCAGATAATCGCAAGTTGAACTACATCCCAATCATATGGAAATTGTGAATATAGGTCTGTCCAAGTAAAATTCCAGAACCTAACGATATCTAGATCACAATCATCCTCCATCATGATCGCATAAGGAGAATCAGATGTCTCAAGAAAATGTTTCATAGCACGAAGATGAGAGGTAGTACAACCAATCTCACCAGACATCATATTGGTGGGATATCTTCCAGTTAAGATATCACTCAGGTCATCATCTCTACCATCGTATGCAGAGATGCGATGGTAATCTACAATCTCCCAATACTTAAATTGGTTCTCCATATATTCCCACCTATTCTCTTGATCATCAAGATTGATGCAGTATACAGGACCAAAGTTCTGCAACTTATATGCAGATTTGTTCTTATCAAGTGTAGTCATTTCTTCAATCTAGTATTGCCATAGTGAACTACTGTGCATCCTGGAATATCAGGACACTTTCTCCATGGGTCGATAACCACAGATCCTTTAGGGAAAATAGAAGACTCTTCTTTGTCAGGATCAGGGTCAAGACAACCAAGGAATGCAGATTCGGGATCATGACCTAACAAATAAGATGCAGCACCTAGATCTTCTGGAGGTTTGTCACCTGTATAGTCATCATCATAATACACTGTCCCACCCAGTTCTTCAACATAGTGTCCAACCAGGATACTGTATGAACCATCCACATAGTGAACGTGAGGTTTATATGCTTTACCAATGATAACTACNGGCAAACCAGGTTCTAATAGTTTGATAGCTAGATTCTTTGCTTGAATCTCTCTTGCCTCCATAATCGCATCAAAGATATCATAACCTAATCCAAGGTTGTCAGACATCCAGCGTAGGGCAATGTTGTCTCTAGGGTGACAAGCACCTCCATCACCCATACCTGCCTTCATGTAACGTGGACCCATAATTCGTTGACTAGAGTTCTTCAACGCATCTGTAACCACGTCTACATTGATATTACCTTGCTTCTCTGCTACATCCTGAATCATGTTGACCAGACTAAGTTTTGCAGAAATAAATGTATTATAGAAGATCTTNATACATTCACATTCATCCCAAGTACCAACCACATAGCGTGGATCGTTGGTCATCATGGGNCGATAGAAGTTAATCAACTCTCTAGCATCACCAGTCTCAGATCCATCATCAGTTCCAATCATCACCATCTCTGGATTAGAGAAGTCCCAACCCACAGTACCCATGGCAATCAGGTAAGGGTTATACACAAAACGTGCATTAGGAATTAGTGGTTCCAGTTCACGACGTGTCGTGCCAGGAAGAACAGTGGAGATCAATACAACAAGTTTAGACTTGTCAACATACTGATTTACATTACCGATAATCTCTTTGACAATTGTGTAGTCAAAGTCTTTATTAGGTAAATGTGCAGTTGGTTGACGACCATCATACAGAGGGTCATGAGGTGTAGGAGCAGCAATGAAAACAATATCAGCAAACTCTACTGCCTCTTGAACGGTATCGACCATCCTGAAATTTCTAGGTTCTCTTGGCATAACATCATACCCAACAAGAGGATATGTTTCTGCCATTACTTCGGCGCAAGCTTGACCTAACTTGCCTACGCCGATCATCGCAACTTTTGTAGACAGTTTTCTAGTCATCGTGATCTCCGTGCTGTAATAAGTAAATGCCAACCAAGTTTCTTCTTCAATACNTCGAATATATCATCAGGCATGGCGTCAAACCAGGGTTCCTTAACAAACTCACCTCGTTTGTATGGTTCGATTTGATACGGGAAAATATGATCCTGTTCAATGGACAGGACATCAAATCCATTCATCAATTCTTTGACCTCATCATTCGTATATGTATTAGCAATCGGACAACCATACTGTGCTTCTGGTTGATCGTGACCTGCNTCAATCATATAACTCTTCCATGAGTCCTTGGCATACANCATAATCTTTAAAATGCTGTCGTCATCCATATATTCATAGATCTCATCAAAGATCTTACCTGGATTAGGACTATGGTGAATAACACCAAAGGAATAAATCAAATCAAATTTCTGCCTGGGTAGGAAGGAAGTGAGTTTCTCTGCATTCCCCAAATAGAAATTACCTTCCCTATTATAAACCTCAAATCTTTTTTTAGCAAGGTCAAGTGATTCAGTAGAGAGATCAGTCGCTGTATAATCAGCACCATTAATGGCAAAGTTGATACCTTCAGTCGCAAGACCACAACCAATCTCTAGAACTTTCTTACCTTTCCATTCAGGAAAATTAGCAAACCTAGGGATATGCGGTTCAGCGTTGTATCTTTTTCTTTCTACTTCGTCAAAGTATTCTTTTGTGCCAATTTGTTTCTTGGAATGTTTGACATTACATGGTTGTCGATTCCAATACTCTTTTACATCTTCAATGGTTGCCGTCATAGTTTAAATGTAGGGATTGGTAGCATCTTATGTTTATTCTGGGAGTTAAAGTCATGGAGGACTCTAACAGCAGGTCCGGTGCCATGCTCCATAGCATACTCTAAGTCTGCATAGGATGCACCTAGCTGGTCTTCATCATTTCTACCATCATCCCATAATCCATCAGTTGGTTTTGCTTCAACAATCCTTGAGTCAACTCCCAAGAATTTTCCAAGTTCCCATACTTCAGTTTTATATAAGTCTGCGATAGGAGCGATGTCAACTCCACCGTCACCATATTTAGTATAGAATCCTACACCATAATCCTCAACTTTATTTCCTGTTCCTACTACGATACCCCCTACAGATCCAGCAACCTGATACAGAGTCACCATGCGGATACGAGATCTGGTGTTAGCAAGGGCAAGTTTATTGTCATTATATCCATCCATAGCGGATACAAATGTATCAAAAGTATTTGATAAATCATACTTAAGTTTAGTCACATTAGAATATTTTTCTAACATCCAATCAAGATGTCCATCTGATAAATTTTCTTGATCTTCCTTCTGGTGAATAGGCATACCTATCACATAAGTAGGGAGTCCAGTCTCGGCACAGAGAGTAGAGACAACGGCAGAGTCAATTCCACCAGACACTCCTACAACAAGAGATTTGATTTTGCTTTTATCTGCATAATCCTTAATCCATTCAACAATATTTAATTTTACCTCAAGGTAATCTTTAATCCTATTCATGTTGACGCTCCATAAAAATCGCTTTGTTCATAATACTCTCTATATTGATGTACAATAGGATGACCCGATGTTNCCCATCCAGGATTTCTAAGACATTCAGTTACTTCAGAGTTAAACACTTCTGGTTCACCAATTAAAGCAAAGACTAGACCGATAAACAAGTCGAAGGTGCCAGGAGAGTAATGCTTCTCCGAGAACTTGTCCACAATATTAAAGTTTTCTTTGTATATTTTAAGTGCTTTTNAAAAAGTTTCTGTATGAAATACTACAGGAACAGCACCCCATCGTAAGACCGGAATAGATCCTTCAACTTCAGCGATTACTTCATTAAGACCCATGAACTGCTCAAGTGCTTTTGGAGTTCTCCATCCACAATTAATACGTGATCCAAGTAGTTTACCATTTACAGGAGCCGTCAACTTACCACGAATNAATACATCAGGTTCTGTCATACAGATCCACTCTGGATTGCCACAATATTCAATACCACGTTCAAGACGATCAAGTGTTGCTGCCATACCTCTCTTGATATACATTTGACACTCTTCATCAAGAAAGTTTTCACCACCAACCTTCTTNAAATCAGAGACCGTATCTTCTTCCATAGAAAACTTAAAGTTTTCATTCTCCATATATGAATAATNTAAACCACCATCAGAGACAGCATAGATCTTTGCATCAGGATAAACCTCTTTGATTGCATCTACAGAATGTTCAAATGCTCTCTTTTGTTTAAANAGACAATTGTAAATAAATCCAATACTCTCAATTGAAACTCTTTCATTACTGGCATTGTTCTCTTGAGTTGGATCAACATCACACTCAAGTGTATAATTTCCTAATTCAAAATTCATTTTTCTTTACCAAAAAGATAATCATCAATCACTACATAATCCATTTGTGTGTTATTTAGAGCATACAATGCATCATGAATAGAAGATAAAATAGGATATCCTCTAATATTAAATGAAGTATTCAATAGCACATTAGTTTCTGAAATCTTACCAAACTCTGTGAGNAACTCATAGAAGTGTGCGTGTGACTCTTCCGTGACCGTCTGCAATCTAGCAGTATTATCAGCATGAGTAATAGATGGAAGTTTCTCAATATATTCTTCACGAACTCTGGGAGCATAACTCATATACTCAAGGTTTTCAAAGTTAGGTGAGTCAAAGTATTTGTGTGCTTCTTCCTTTTTACAGAAAGGAGCGAAGGGACGATACCATTCACGGAACTTGACCTTGGCATTTAAGATATCTTTCATCTCCCGGATGTTAGGATCACAAACAATAGAACGATTACCTAGTGCTCGTGGTCCTACTTCAGAATTGCCATACACAAACCCAATAATATTACCCTCTTTTAAGAGTTTTGCAGCATCTGCCTTGGTAATCTTCTTGGCATCATAGTTTTTAATTACACGATTCANTCTATGTCGNTCAACCAAGGGAAGACCAGCATATGTAATGTCTACTTTCTTGGTTGGTTTTCTATACAAGAATAGATGACCTANTGAAAGACTACCATCATGAGGATCAGCTGGAACATACAGAGGTCGCTTGCTTACCTGCTTGATCTTCTCATTCACTAGAACATTAAGGGCACAACCGCCAGTAAGAACTAAAGGAATAGATGGATCATAACGCTTAAGAACATTAAAGAATGCATTCTCAAATGCCTGCTGTGCCGTAGCAGCAATATCATATCCTTGCTGACCCTCAAACACCCAGTTCTCTAGGGGATTTGCCCATGGATCATCGACATTCTTCAAGGGCAGACCAGTTTCTTGTGCAAGTCTCTTATAATCTTTGTCGAAGAAGAACTTTTCAAACGCAGGAACGTATTTATCTATGACATTTCCGTAGGCACATAGACCCATTAACTTTCCAGACAGGGCGAGTTGATGTCTGCTCTTCTCTGCTACCTCACGAATAAGAGATCCACACAAAAGATATGCTCCACCAAAGTCTGCCTGAATACTTTCAAAACTTTCAATGCCATCGGGACCACCATAATAGACATTAAAGAAACCATCGTCACCACCACCATCATAGGAGATGATAAGTGCTTCATCAAAGGGTGATTTATAGAATGCTGCAGCAGCGTGTGTTTCATGGTGTCTAGCAACAGTCTTTACAGACTCTGTATGGAATACCTCTCTAATGATAGATGGTGGACTAATCCAACCATCTGATGAAACAAGAACCGTCTCAAAGTCATTCGTAATGTCCCACTCTGTGGCAGCAATATTCCTACATTGAAAAAGAATATCGCGAATAGTCTGCTCATCATTATCTACATGCAGACGAAAATATCTTTTCTTTACAAGTCTCTCAATCTCAATGGTATAATACTTGTCATCCTTTGCATTGTAGAAAGAAACGTTTGCATCATGACCTGCAAAAATACTAACTAAATTCTTCATTGATATCTCTCAATAATCTTGTTCATCGCGGGCACATAGTATTCATCAATTACTTTAGACCATTCAAACTCTTTTGCATAGTCAAGAATTTCCTCTCGATTTGCTGCAGAGTATTCTCTGTTCTTAATAATTTCAGATTCTACAAACTCGATATCGTTAATCTTCGATTCGGGTATGACTGTAATAAATCCCTTACTGATATCTAGGTTAGCAGCTGCCCACTGACTTACAACCACACCTAGACCTGATGCAAATGCCTCTAGACAGACCAGAGGATGTGCTTCACCATCACTAAGTAGAATCAGGTTACCAAACTCTGTCAGGTTGTTATANAGATNATCCTTAGACCACTCACCTAGGTAGCGAGTGTTCACATCAAAGCGAGGATCTGCATTATTACCAGCAAAATACAGACTCTCAATACTCTGGAACATATACTGACGTTTACGATAGTCAATTTTTGCAAGGTAGATAGACTTGTCAGGACATTCAGGGTTATCAGATGCTTTAAAGTTTGTAAGATTTACTCCATTAGGTGTGACAAATAAATTGTCGGGAGCAATCATACCCAGGTCGGCATAGGTTGATTTAATACCAGAAGATAAACAAAAGACATTAGGTTTAATTTGATTAAACTTCTGTGCTACGCGAGGTCCATAGTAATCCCATCGCTTTGGTTGCTCAAGATATCCAAAGTGACTAGTGATTGCACAAGGATATTGAATATAAGGAACCACCTCCACAAAATCATCATACTGAACATGAACAAAGTCAGGTCGATATGCGTTAATCTGCTGAATNATTTCAACAGGGTTTGGAGTATTGACAATTTGAACTTCATGTCCAAGTTTTTCTAAGGCAAGTTTTTGATCCCAGATCAAAATCTCAACGGCACCCCATCCTGTGGGTGGAATGGGCATAATGCCAGGTCCAACAATCGCTACTTTCATTCGCTTGCTAATACATTAAAGATGTCCATATGTTCTCCATTTGTTCTGGAGTAGATAGAAAATTCATCAGGATATTTTTTAACAAGATACCCCAGAGCAATCTGTTCGTTATTCATATTACCCNTTTTAATCATTCTATTGAGAAGAATATCCTCTACCAAATCACAGACTTTAGGGACAGAATTTTTATGACCACCAAAGAGAGATCCNAGAACATAAGATCTNTTATCAAAAAGATATGACAAAGACAATTCTGGTTTTTGAAAAAGGTCTGGATAGTAATCACAATTCATTTGAACCAAGAAACTTTCACCCATCTCCTCAAGAGATTCGTAAGCTGGTTTAGCNGGAAACTCATTTTCCAAATCAAAGTCACCAAAGAATCTAGACCCACCAGCATCTAACCAGATGAATACATCAGAGTCATGTGGATTTAATTCTACTGCTTTCTTCATCCAAGGGAACTTTGAATACTGAATAACAGAATACATGGCATGATTACATTCAATCCTGTCAGGATCAGAGATTTTCTCCTTATAATTTTCAGAGTCAAGAACCTCCTGAATCTGGTCATGAAGATGAAAGTANGGAATATCTTCAGTCGTTTGAACAANAACTTCAGTTGGAATATCTTTACGTCGCTCATCAATAAACTCTACAAGATCCTCTGTAACAAAGAGAACCATCGGTGTTTTNAGTTTCAAAAAGATGTCAAACCACTTGAGATACTCCTCCCAAGGTCTACCATCCATAACCTCCCGCTCAATATTAAAAAGAGCAGAGACAATAGTTGCTTTATTCATGATACTTCTTCAAATACTTTTAACAGGGAGGTAGCACGATTGATGTATGTATGATTCTCTTTTACATACTGCATACCATTACGAATCAAATCAAAGTTTGTTCGATTTTCCATTCCATCATGGAACANTTGAGCAGGATCAGGATTGTAAATCATATTACCATCCATCTCTTGATAAATCTGCTCTGAGTTAGTCATACCAAGATGACCATAACTAATGTTTTTAAATACACGACAGGTCACCACACGGGTTTCTACATGCCATTTACCGCGAATATCAATACCAAGCATAGATCGACGGGTCAAATCCATCACATCATCAAATGATAGAGGGTTCTGCCATACATCGTTGTAGTGAAAATCTAATCCAGCGTTAGANCATTGCTCGATAAATGGTTCCCAGTTAGACCAGTTCTCTGCTTGACCATGTGGTGAAATAGTTCCACAGAACCAGATAGCATTCTCACGCTCACGATGCATCTCATCAAAATCAATCTCATCAGGCAATAAGTCCGTTGCCCAACTGATATACATCTTGTTTGTATCAGGAATCTCTGCGTCTACATAATCATTCTTAAAATGAATGAGACCGTCCTTCTTAGGTTCAAACCAAACACTAGGACCCATCGACTTACACTTGCTCGCGTCGAATGAGAAATCGTAGATATGATCCTTACAATTCTTTGCAGTCAATCGAACGTCAATAAGATTTTTAACACCATCAAATCTCCTAGGATCAGGAAGATACATCATAAAGTATGAGCTGGTGTCATTAATAGGAATATGTTTTGCACCACTATCTCCTTCACCAATAAAGATGGTGTTAGAGAAGTCAAAGTCTTCTGGTGGTTCTTCATCAGGGAACCAATGGACATCGTGTCCTAACTGTTTAAATGCTCGATAATATCCGTGATTAGAATATGAATGAGTATGCGTTCCAAGGGGATGACCCCAGATAACAATTTTCATACCGATAATATGTTTCTTCAATCATAGTATATATTGCCTCTCAAGTCAACGATTCAGGGGTATACGTCCATCAAAAATTTGCTTTCTCCAATGATTTAAAAGGTCCATAAACATTTCTCGGGTAGAAATCTCAGGTTTCCAATCAATCATATTCTTTATTTTTGTGTTATCAAACATTTGATAATCAGCATCAATAGGTCTTAAACGATTACTATCAGTTTTAATTTCAATACCATCAACAACACTAAAGCTAATTAAAAGGTCAACAACTTCTCTCAAGTTATACGACTCCTCACCAGCGATATTAAAATAATCTCCAGGTTTAATTTTACCCTCTGCACTTGCCTCAAGCAATAAAAAGTATGCCCTCACTGCATCTCTNGCATCTTGAAAAGTTCTTGTGCTTGAAAGGTTGCCCACATATATAACTGGTTCTTGAAGTCCTGCTTCAATTAATGCTATCTGTTTTGATACTGTGCTTTCAAAAAATACATCACTCCTTCTGGGTCCAGTATGTGTTCCCATGCGAGTCATAAATGTTTTAATACCATATGCTTCNCCATAGAATCTACCAAGATAATCAGTTCCAATCTTACTGATGCTGTAGGGACTCGCACCATGCATGGGGGTATCCTCTGTCAAAGTAACGCCGACAGGGGTGCGACCATATACCTCACTAGATGAACATATATGCACTACAGGATCATACTTATCCGTTTGACGAATTGCCTCAAGCAAATTTGCTGTNCCAATAATGTTTGTCTGCAGGGTTTCGATAGGAATATCGAATGATGTTTTTGGATATGATTGTGCTGCAAGATGAGAAATATAATCAGGTTTGATTTCTTCAATCATCCTCCTGATAGACATACCATCATTTAAGTCAGCATAGTATACAGAAATTCTATCATTCTTATTAATCTTGTCAGTCAAATGATAGATGTTATCAAGTGGTTCTTGCCATCGCATCATACCAACTACTTCATAGTCTGTATTATTGAGAATATAATCTGCTAATTGAGAACCAACTTGACCTGTGATTCCTGTGATCAATACCTTTTTCATACAGCAAACTCCATGCGAATCGCTTCTCTTAATGTTCTTTGTGGTCTACCAAGAACGTTGACAATAGAATGTGAAATCATCGAAACAGTTTCTGGTCGGTCTTGGTAGAATTTCTCAGGTGGTTTTACAATTTCAATCTCAAGATTAGGGAACACCTCTTCTTTTAAAATTTGAGCAAACACAGATCGACAAACGGTTTGAGGACCACCACAATTTATATACTGAGGACCNTCCCAGTTTCTAGATAAACTTANTATAGCATCAACNGTATCATCACGATGAATTACTGACCTCTCAAANGGAGAAAACACCTCTGCTANCTCACCNTTCATGGCACATTTTTGNAGGTAGGATGTAAACCTATCNTCCTTNAAAAAATTAAATGATGACCTAAGCACNTTNANATTNGGATTNCCTCTAAAGTATTCTTCTACTTCAGATTTCATNTTACCATANATGCCAATTGGATCNTTTCTCCACTGCTCATCAAATTGATGTTNAATATTACCATANACTNCATCACTTGAAAGAAATATTACTTTTGCTCCTTTCTCTATAGATTTTTCAATGAACTCAATAGTTTTAGTTACGTTAACTTTTCTAGCCAGTTCAGGATTTTTGGCACATACAGTTGGTTCAGAGATAGCAGCACAGAATGCAATTACATCTTTATGATTAAGAGAGTCGAAATCATATTCAAGTTCATCATTATCAAGACGTGTGGCAATTGCTTCTACATCATCATGCCAAACATCAAGAGATTTTTCTAAAAGTCTTTTACCAACGTTACCAGTAGCACCAATAATCTTTAACATATCCACTCCTTAAATGTCTGCAGTCTTTCAGGTGTTCCGATGTCGAACTTTTTTGTTTTTAAAATCTTGTAGGATAGTTTCATCTTTGGAAGTATATCATACTCCATGCTGATGGGCAATTTATTTGGCAGTTCTATCTCATCTCTATACAATTTGTAAATGCCTAGACTCACAAGTTTTTTTCCCCAAGCACCTGAATCTTTTTCTACAAAATATAGAACTTTACCGTCTTTACCCTTAATATATCCTACATCAGATGTTACTTCTTCTTCTACAACGAATATAGTTGACTCATCACAATCAAGATTAAGTTGACCAGAGTAAAATGTATCTCCATTCATTACATAAAATGACTCTGGTAGATTTACTTTTCGTAAAAATCCTCCAGTTCCAGATAGAGATCCTTCATTTATTACACTTATTCCACATGCTTCATAATCTACAAATTGATCATAGTTTAATTCAGAACAAACTAAAGTAATATCAAACCCTGAAAGATTTTCAAGAACATAATCAATAAAGTTTTTATTGTTTATATCAACAAGTGGTTTTGCTTTTCCATTAGTAACAGATGACAATCTAGTTCCACGACCACCAACTAGTAGATATAATTTAATCCCCTTTGATAACTCTGTAACTATCATCTTCAAAATGTTGTGTAGAAAATTCAAAAAGTTCAGATGGTTCAACAGCAATCATCTGATGTCTCAGACCCCTATAGATATGAAACTTATCACCAGGTTCAAGTATAACATCCCTTGCCTCTGCCAGATAGTCACTATCACCATAGTATAAAAGTATTCTACCAGATTGTAGGTAGAATGTTTCGTCTTTTACTTTATGATAATGCCATGAGCATCTCTTCCCTTCGTTAAAGAAAAGAAGTTTACCACAGTATTCGTCAGTATTTACAATCCATTTTTCATGTCCCCATCCTTTTGGATGAAGTTCTATGGTCTCCATACATCAACCCCGTGTTTGACAAACTTAAATGGTACAACTCTTCCAATGTTTCTTTTTTTAAGAGCAGAAATTAATCGATGTCTATTCTCAAAATCAGTAAAAAGAGCAACGTGTCCGCCACCACCAGCACCAGATATCTTAGCAGCCTTCGCTCCATTTTGCAGAGCAAACTCATAAGTATCTAGTAACTCGGGAGAGACAACATTTTTATTTGTCTTGATCTTATTCTTCCAGTAGGTATTCATCGATTCACAGATCTTATCTACATCACCTAAAAGAAGACTTCTTTTATATTCAATGGCAGCAGACTTGATACGGTGTGTTGCCTGTAGTGTTTCTTCATCGTTATTGAGAAGATTAAATGAAGTATTCTCAATAACTCTCTCATCCATTCTAGGTTTACCCACATAATACAAAACGGTGCTTAACTCAAGCATGTTTAGAGTCTTTGGATTAAGTCTTAACGGATTCACAATAGTCCTACCATCAGGTAGAAATTCAATAAAATTAAACCCACCAAATGCTGCAGCAAATTGATCCTGCTTACCACCTGGAAGGTTACAAATATTTCTCTCAATCTCTACAGCATACTCTGCAACATCATATTCACCAAGAGGAATACTATAGTATTCAGCAATCGCTGAAACTAATGCTACAACCAAAGCACTGGAACTACCAAGACCACTACCAGGAGGTGCTTCAACAAAGGTAGTGATCTTTACAGGATGCCTTTCAATTGCCTTTGTAAGATATTGATAAGTGTTGATGACCAATTTCATTTCAGTATCAACGTACTGATCATCTAGAGGAAAGTATCTCTCCTCTGCATTTAAATCTACACTTTTAAATAACCATTCATGGTGTGGTTCAATCTTACAGTATGCGTACTGGTCGATTGTTCCATTCAATACTGCACCACCATAGTGTCTCCAGTATGGCAAAAGATCAGTTCCTCCACCTGCCATCGCTAAACGCAACGGTGCCTTAGCAAAAACGGCAGTCATCGTGAAATAACAGTATACTTATTAGTTTGTTGTTTGAATGGTGTACCAATATCTCCACCAGTCGCGGTAGGGGTCCTAACATAGAATTCAAAGTATTCCATAGCATACCTGCGTCCAACCTCTGCTAGGACGTTGTGAGTGTGTCTTACACCTTCACTAAAGTGCTCCTCAATCTTTGCCATCTCATTAAAGAATTTGACCTGACTAACTGGCGCGATGAAAAACCAATCAGACCAGGGGCGATCTCTACCAGCCACAAATCCATCTTGATTCATGATTACATCAGTCTCAAGATCTTTCATCACAATCTCTGACATAAAGGTAACATCAGTTCTCATACGAACAACGTAATCATAGTCATCAATATTATCAATAACGTCGATACAATCAGCAATACCTTGGAACTGACATTTCATTCGATATCCAACGTCCTTTGCCTGTTCTTTTGACAAGAACATGTCACCTTCAGCACACTGATCACTAAACTCAAAGTCAAACTTGTATGGTTCGATAACTTCAACCTTCTTTAGGTTATCTGCATACAGTTCCTTAAAATCTTCAAGTTCATTAACTTCAAACTTGTCATCATACTCATGGTGGATTTGAATATTTTCGTAGTCGTCTTTCCATTGAAACTTGGCGTAGACATCATAGTCACCTAGACCATCTAGAAAGTTCTCTTTAATACTTTTAAATTGTTGTCTAACGAATCTAGGATATCCAGAAAAACAAACCGCAAATTTTTTACTCATAATCCTTTAGAATAGCAGGGTAATCAGTGCAAACACCAAATGGTATCCCGTTTGCAGTGTGAAACGAAGTCGATTCTTGTTTGTTAATGACTGGGATAATCGTCATGTCATCAAGGGTATATATGCTCTCATTCTCACCATGCAACCAGATTTTGTTGTTTGATGTGAATACAAATGGATCACCGGAGTGACAGAATGATTGATACTTCCAACACTCTTTAGCAGACTCAAAGTCTTTACAATGCAACCACAGATACTTAGATCTCTCTTGTATCCAAGTATGAGTTACTTTGTATTGAGGTTCATCGTGACCCAACCAAAGTTCACCATTGACGTAATTAACATCAATCTCCACGTCATAACCATTTCCAATCGCACAATCAATGTAGCTAGGTCTGTTTTCTTTATCGGGAATAGGTCCACGAATATTACCACGATGCGAAATCAATTTCATAAGTCTTCAATCTTTACCGATTTATCTTCAACAAAAAGATCATAGAAAGGTTTGTCAGTCCTCAATTCATTATACTTAGCACCCCAATCTTTCAATTGACTTCTAGTAAGTTCTGTCCAATCAATCTGCTTTCTACTACCTCTGGCAGTCCAATAAACAATAGTATGCCCCTCATCATAAAGTTTATTAATCTTGTTTATATTCTCTTGGATAGGTTTTGCTTTTGTATAGTCATGTGTTACACCAAAGTCAGTTGAGGTTTCTCTTCGACAGATGGTTTCGTCAATGTCAACGTAGATTACACTCATTGATACATTTTTCTCCTGCGTTCTTCACTGGGGCATTTGTCTATCTCACTGACCTGATCACTTGTAAGGAAATTAGCTTGTCCAAGAACCTTAGATCCAATAAAAATTTCTGCAGATTTTTCACACATCATTGTGGACGCGATACATTCTTTGTGAGAAGAGGATGCTGTTATTATACCATGATTTTCAAGTAATATCAATTTAGGAAAGTATTGATACTCTTCAACAAATATACTTACATACTTAATAATCTGTTCAAGTAAGAATTTTCCTGGCATAGCATAAGGAACAACACAAGACTTAGCACCATTCCTTACTACTTGATCAGGAAATAGTCTATGATCTGCAAAAGAATAGATCTGTTCAGAGCATAACACTTGCATTGTCTTTGTTGGATGAGTGTGAGCAATGAAGTTAATATCATTAAACTCTCTTAGAATCCATGCGTGAAAACCAGTTTCAATACTTGGTTTTAATCCTAATGAATCAAAGGGTACACCGGTCATCTTACATGCAACCATCTCGTTTTTTCCAAGATTAGTTAATGAGGAACCACTTGCTTTCATCCAAAAACTGTCATCATCTCTTACAGAGACATTACCCTCACCACAAATGGCATAAGGACCCAATGCCCATGCAAGTTCTAAAATTGAGGTATCCATTTGCATAAAAATTTGGATAGTTTATTTAGATCAACTTGCCAAGGTGAGTTAAGACCCCCAGATATAGAAAGGGATCCCTCACTCTCAACAGTTTCCTCCTGTTGATTAACGAATTTTGTATGTTCAAAATTTGCTAGATCAGTATGAATCATAGAATACACAAACCTTAAATTCACATCCATGAATGTGGGGCTATTAATAGACAAAACTTTTGTACCAGGAGGAGAGAAAATTGTATTACACATCCCACCACCAATGGGACCTGCAATATACTTTGCAGTCCTAAACATACCAATCTTTTCCTCCATTGTCAAGTTCTCACAAAATATTTCTTTAAAACCAAATGATTTAAAAATTTCTACAACTTCATCTTCATTCACACATCGACGACGTTCTGTATAATCTGTTCCTATATTATCTTTTTTATTATTAACCCATGTTCGACGAGAAATATAAATCTTTTCTGGTCCAACATAATCACTCTCCATACTATTTAAGATATCAAATACACCTTTATGAGGTGGGCAATTTGAAAGACCATTATGAGTTAATGATGACGAGACACATACATTATTATACATCACCTCTGGATCAAGAAACACTACATCATCTCTTGTAATACCCAACATACCCAAAGAATCCCAAACAAAAGGATATAAGTCATCTTGACCTTCGGGAGGACTGACAAGAAGTTTCATATCAGGATGTATCATCTTTTCATTAAAGTAAGCGAAAAGATAAGGCAAAGTATCATAGATGAAGTGATAGTAATTTGCCATGTTATACACAAAGTAAAACATGGGAACATCAACTGTCTTCTGCACTTGAGGAAGTTCACCATCAAATGTCATGTCACCAACCTCATAAATCGTCCCTCTCTCCAGTGACATAAACTTTTCCCTTAAAGGGAGATAAAGTTTTTTACTTTTGTAAGAGTAGAGAAGTGGAAGAGGATAGTATTTTGATAGACCAGTAAATTGTGCAAGAGGAAAGTATGCTACCTCAATTTTTCTACCATGCCTGTTTGTCGCTGAAATTTTTCTAGTGGGACTTTGATCCCAATATCTAATCGGTAAGGAAATCTTTAAAGTAGTCATAAGTATGCCAATTCACAGAAGCAAAAAACTTTTGCCAGTATCTATAAGTCTTTAAATCATTAGGTGTTCCCCAACAAATGTAATGATCTATCTCAAAATTCTTGACTCTATATCCCAATTCTAGAGCAGTGTTCAATAAAGTATCTACATAAAATTCACCATTTACTCTCTCATTAGTTTCATATAATCTCTCAAGAGATTTATTATATACTTCTTTATTTCTAAAGAACATAGTCCCTACTATAGCATACTCATCTATAGGGTTTGATCCGTATGGAAATTTCTTAACATTTACCTTATTAACATTACCATCATCATCTACATCTAACCACGAATACATGTTCGGGTTGTGATGTGCGGTGTAATTATTTCTATAACTCCAAACAACAATGTCATTATCAGTATTCTCAATAACATCTGCAAACTTATCTGAGTCATAAAGAGCACCATTATCACAAGCAGACAGTAAAATCGAATCACCATCTTCTACCTTGTCAACTAATAGTGCCGTGGTGCAAGCTTGTCCTTCAGTTACATCATCAATCCACACTACATTATTAAAGTCTTCAAGAGGTAGTAGACTCATATGAGATCTAAGACACGCGAAGATATTACTATCAGTTTGTGGGAGACAGCGAAGTGCTTGGTTAATCATGTACTTACCATTGACTTCAAGAAAAGGTTTAGGAACACCATAACCTTCTTTAGAAAATCTACTACCTGCCCCTGCCATAGGAATAACAGTGGTGCAACCCTTAATTTTAAGTGGTTTAATACCATTCATATTGTCAGCAAAGTAGTTTGACCACTGCTGATACATCTTTACATCTAGTGGAGTTCCCCACTGAAGCATGTTTGGAACCTCATATACAGTGTTATAAAGTTCATCTCTGATCATCAAGTTATAAACAAGACTAACATAATACTCATCATTACAACAAACATCCTCGTCAATTAATTGTTGAAAATAATGTTTAACATACTTACCTTTCTTAAAGTAGTAAGTGCCAGTGGAAGCATACTCTGACATTTTATCGTCAGTAAATGGTTGCTTTTCACGTATCTCCTCAATTTGATATGATCCCTTTCTCAATCTACAAAAAGCATAGTTATCACTACCAAGCATATGGGGATGAAATCCCACATAAGAGATAACAGATCCATCACACTGAGTGTCTTCAATATGAGAGAGGAAGTCATCATAATCCCATTTCATAGAGAAGTCACAGTAATTGACTATGACCTGTTCGTCATCATCAATATACTTTTTTGCTGCTAATACAGTATGAACTGGTCCTTTCTTATGTTGATTGATCGTGATGATAATAGAATCTTTTACAAGACTGTGTAGAACTTCAACTACATCAGTTTCTTTTGCATGTTTTTCATTAATAATAAACACAAACTCTGAATCTTTTGGATACAGATTGACAATGTGTTCAATGACAGTCATGCCATCAATCTCTAAAAGGTATTTTGGATCTTTATAACCTGCTACTGAGAATCTACGACTCATCCCAGACATGGGAATTACAACTTTCATATCAGAATCTTGGAAGTGTGACGGGGATTGGATGCCTTTGCATGGGGATGCCCATTCTATCTAGTAGTTCAACATGAATCAATTCAATACACCATGTTCCCTCTCTCCTTTCCTTAGTTGACCTGATCAAACTACGAAGCAAGGGGAAAACACCCATAAAAGATTCCATTGCTTCTGGTCCACCAAAGTTAAACCAGTCATTTAGAAATGGTGGAGGTGCTTGGAGTGATGTAAAATGAATTGAATTAGGGTCAAACTTCTCATATGGGATGGGAACTTGAATTACACTATCAGTTCTACACCTTATTACATAATCATACTTTATCTTTTTATCATATTCATATAGTTTTCTTAATCTATTTACTTCACATAGACTATAAAAATAGGATAGACTGTTGTTGATTTGTCTTTTCTGAAAGTCTGGTTGCTCTTCAATACCACCTGGCCAATACTTTGTTTCTGATGCTTCAAAGTCAGCATCAAGGTCAGGATCACCAAATAACTTACTATTTTCTACTGCTAGACTAACTGGTTGATAAATTTTTTGGAAGGTTTCGATAGCATTCTCTTGTATTCTCTGTGCTTCCCATGCACCAGTTCCACCAAATTTATATGGTTTTGTCTGTAAATCTTCATCAAACCATAGGTGTGCAAAGACATCAACATCATGGTTTTGTATTACATTAGCAAGAATGCTACCGGAGCACTCCTCGGTGAATCTAGGTTGACCCGAAAAACAAAGTGCTAGTTTCATGCTGGATACTTATCAGAGGGAATAGATGGCCACCTTACAATAATCAATTCTGAGTCTGCTAGGAACTCAACATCAGAAACTTCATTTGGTTCATAGATCCACATATCTCCTGCAGACATTAACATACCATCAACTTTGAGTTCTCCAGATACAATATAGTTTAACTCGTTAGTAACTTTATGAAAGTGTGGAAAAGTTTCACATCCTTTCTTGTGTTTGTGATGCGCTACTTCAAAGAATGGATTTTTAAAAATAGATGGTTGAAAGTCTCCTACAAACCATCCCGCTTTAAAGTCTGCGATATTTGCCTGTTTCATTTCTCCAACTCCTGAATACGAATCTGGTGACGACCACCATCAAAAGTATTGGATGAGCAAATTTCAAGATATCTATCTAACACATCATAGTCAACATTCTTTGCTGGAATTGCAAAGAAATTAGCACAGTTGTGACGAATTGCCATCTCCATAGCAAAGTCATCATAGATTAATGCGGAACGAATACCTTTATATTTGTTGGCGCAGATATTTACACCTTGACCTGTGCGACAGAAACCAAAACCAAAATCACAATCACGCTCACCAATAGACTTTACTGCCTGTGCGATGTAATCCCGGTAATCACAATCCTTGTTTAAGATAGTCCCAAAATCAATGTACTCAAGACCATGTTTATCTAAAACTTCTTTGAGAGTTTCTTTTGCCTCAAATCCAGAATGATCAGAACAAATGGCAATAGGTTTATCACCAATACGACGAATAACATTATCTTTGTAAAAGTGAAATTCATCTGGAGTTCCAAAGATATGCATCTTATCTACTGGTTCGGTAAGAATTTTCTTACCATCTTTAACAAGAAGATTATAAAGAGGGGAAATATAAAATTCGTTCTTAGTTCTCATATCACGCTCAATCATTTCGCGAGCGTACTTACAGAAGTCTGATCCCTTTTTAAATCCGTATATTCCTACACAGGCATTACTACTAATTGCTTTCTTCTCAGCAGTTTCTGTTACATAACCATCTCTGTCAACTTTAGCATAACTGTAATTAGTAGAGTTTGATTTAAATGTGAGCATAAGTCCATCACCATCCAAATCATTCATAACATGAGGATCAAAAACAGGTCTAAACTCAATATCCAAAGTATGAATAACAAGAGGAGCATCGTTATCAATATACTCTTCGGCATAAAGACAACTACAAACTGATCCATCAGTAAGTTTATCTAGAATGACAATTTTAATATCTTCACCAAACTTCTTACGTAGAAGTTCATCCATATGAAAATTATAAATCGTTTCATCACGAATTACAAAAATTAAATTACATCCCTCATAATCTAAACAATCAAGAGAGATATCAATCAGATGTTTATCTTTGATATTAATCAATTGCTTGGGGACTTTAAACCCTTCCTTGATGAAGCGGCTCCCAAGTCCTGCCATAGGGACAAGAATATTTGGTTTCATATTGAATTCCTAATAATTTCAGTCGTCTTTAAATGAGCAAATTCAATCCAAGTATGGATATCTCCTTCATTCTGTAGTAATTTATGTAAGAAGCAAGAGGCAAATGTATCACCTGCACCAAGAACATTCACACCCTTAAGCATCAACTCTTCTGGCATTTTGTAAAAGAATTCCTTATCGCTGTTTGACACCACGCTACCAGATGCGCTATGCAGAATCACCCATCCTCTTGTTGCCTCAGCATACTCAGATAGATCACCATCAATATCCTCATCAGAAATAAAGAGATAATCTACATATTGCAGCAAATCTTTGTTGACTGACTTACCAGGGCAGATATCTGCTGTGATAATACCATCCAGAGCAGGAATAAAATCAGTTTTAGTTAATTCATTAAGGTAAATGAGATGATGAATCTTTGATGAGTAGATCTTTGCTTGGTGTTCCACCAAACTCAACTGAACTTTTGAGTATCGTTGAGCAGCAGGTTTATCAATATAGATCAATGCTTGTCCAACATCAATCGGTGAAAGACCAATATCAAGTGTCGCATCAAGTTCTAACAACGCCTTCCAGACGTTTGCCATAGAACCCAGAGTCTTTCTTTCCTTTACACCATCAATAATAGTATCAATCGTCAAGTGACCATAAAGAGAAATATCTTTCATTAAAACTTTTCCTTCAAATCAAGTTCATAGATTTTATCCATGACAACATCATAAGGAACACGGGGAATGAGTTCAAGTTTTTCTAGATCTTCAAACAGATACATGATGGCGTTCTCTCCACCCTTACAAGCTAGAGGAACGGATATGTCCTGTAGCATAGTAGGAGAGTCTGCCATAGAATATGGATGTCCAACTATATCCATTATTCCAAAATCAAATAGATCGTCGCCAAGATAAACTACATCCCATGACTTGCATCCATACTCCTCAAGAATCTCTCCCAAAAAGTTTTTTTTATCTCTATGAAATCCTGCACCACGATTGACAACATAGGGAAGATTTCTATTACTAAGAATTTTAGCATTAAATGGATCACCTGTGAGAAATACAACAGGAATCCCAATCGCACGAAAACGTTTAACTGCGGTCCAATCTTTGTCGCAGAAGTTTTTCATCATGACATTACCGTCACGATCGTAATACTTCTTGCCATCAGTCATTACACCATCGACATCAAGAATAACAAGTTTAATCATTTTTTTAAAAACATAAAATTAGCAACACTGAGATCAGTCTCTCCACCTTCCGTTCTTTTTATTGAATCCCCAATATCATAAACATATTCTTTAGGTAAATCAAACCCAACACTTTTTGCAATAGAAACTATCTCTTTAGGAATTAAGAATTCTCCTGTTCTTTTATTTCGTTCTATCAAATGACTATCAGAGGAAATTATAAAGTAACCTCCACTTTTTAATTTTGAATAGGAAGCTGATAAAACTTTTTCCCATCCAATATTTGAAGTTCCATCAAATTCAAAGTGTGTCACTGAACAACTATCAATAAAAACATCTACAGATTCTTCATCAAGATCAGTCAAAAACTCTTTAGCATCTCTAAGGACCATTTGAACTAAACTTGTTTTAAATGGGTGATCGATTCTCATATTATCAACTCCACTCACATCATGACCTTGATTAGAGATAACATGAGGAACTGGACCTTCGCCAACACCAAGATCAACAACTCTCATACCAGGTTGTTGAATTTCATCAAACATCATCAAACAAGATCCCCATTTACAATAGCAATCTAATTTATCCCAAAGATCACGATCCTTCCAGTATGATGGCGCATATTCATTTCTCAATTTAGTACTGTCAATATAATTTTTTATTTTGACAGAATCTTCATAACTTATAATTTTATTACTAATCATTGTTGATACTTTGAATTGTCTTTTGCTAGATGTACAATTTTAGGTTNAAAAGTGCAGAATGTATCAAAGCATTCTGGATATGCATACTCTGGTCCCATCACATGAACNTCTTCTCTNCGTTCTNCAAAAGAANTTATTCATCTGACTCTCATCATGCCACTGTGCAATGACATCACGATCTAGATCGAACTGTGTTCTGTTTGCTAACTCCCTAATCATAGTAAGGACATGAGGCACCTTACCTCCCCACAGACACCCTTGNAAATAAACAGAGGTGTCATCATCAGGTTCAATACCAGCAGCAGAGATTTGACGTGTCTCAAAGGCACCAGGGTGATTATCATGAGGTGGCATACCCAAGAAATGACAGGGGTGATGAACACCAATGTATTTCTTATCAGTAAACAACTCCTCCTCGGTAACAGTATAAACCACACGGGTGTCAGCGTCAAGGAAGAGAACATAATCAAAGTTTGCTAGATCAGACTCTGCTTTTAAAATATATTTAAAACGCTCCAGGGTGATATATGGCCAGGGCAAATGCTCTTGCTCATATAATTTTACATTATCTGGAAGTTCACCTGTATCTCCATCAGTAAAAACAAAATATGTCTTATCCGTATTAGGAACTAGATACTTCTCACATGCTTCATAATATGATGGTAAGAAATTAAGATAGTCACCTGTGCCAATAAAAANAACAGCAAGTTTCATACTATAGTCCAATGCTCAGGATATAAGTCACTAGTATCTAGGTGGGAGTTATTAGGTCCAAACCATTTTTCAGGTGCAATAACTGTTCCTTTGTTTGCCAACCATGCCCCCCACCAAGAAAATGAACTATTAGCAATAATAAAATCAGANCACATACTCATCAAGCAAAGATCCACGTAAGGGTTACCACTCTCAGATACAAGAAATCTATCTCCAGAGAATAGTTCTTGTTGTTTACACCACTCAGTATCATCAGAGAAAATAATTACATTTCTATCATTTTCAAACGTACTCAGTGCTGTGGCATAGTAATCAAGAGTAAGATTATTATGATTAGCATTGTTAGTAAGAAAATCTCCTCTACGAATATGTAAAGAAATNGGTTTTTCAACTGCTTGCATCATCTCATTACAAGGATTTTTAATCTCATCCTTAAATGAAAAGTCTTCACGGACTTCATCAGCGATATGTTTAAAATACTTTTCTGTTTGAAAAAATCCATACAGACTCACCCAGTCAGGGCACTCATTAAACAACGTTTCGTTAAACTGAAATCCTTGTTCTTGAACTACAGGTCTGTTANGATCAATTGTTTGAAGATTTAATTGAGTTGTGTGGGACAACTTAAATGGTTTGAACAACTCAATATGCAATTTGTTTCCAATACCATCATCAAATATTTCTTCATGGTTTGGAAAGCAGAAGTTAAATCCGCGATTAGATGCGATACCTTTAAGTGAAGCAACTTGGAACATTTGATTTCCAAGTTGTCCCAGTTTACCAAGATAATTAAATCCTATCACTGTTTGGTTTGCTCCTCAATCCACGAATATGTTTTAGAAATACCTTCTTCAAGGGTCATTTGATAGTCCCATCCAAGATTTTCGCGAATTACATCGTTGTTGGAGTTACGACCACGGACACCTAGAGGACCGTCGATATGAATTCTATTCACATCTTTGTCTGCAACCTTAGCAACAGTTTCTACAAGTTGATTGATTGTTACCATTTCTTCAGAACCAATATTTACAGGTCCTTGGAAATCAGATTGCATCAGTCGCCAAGTTGCTTCAACGCATTCGTCAATGTACAAGAAGGAACGAGTCTGTAAGCCATCTCCCCACACTTCGATTGCTCCACCCNACTCCGGGAGGTAAGCGACTTTACGGCAGATTGCAGCTGGTGCTTTCTCTCTTCCACCGTCCCAGGTTCCTTCGGGACCAAAGATGTTGTGATAGCGAGCGATACAAATAGGAATACCATGGTTACGGTTGTAAGCAAGGTAGAGGCGCTCACTGAAAAGTTTCTCCCATCCATATTCGGAGTCTGGTGCTGCGGGGTAGGCTGATTCTTCACGGCAATCAGGGTTATCAGGATCTAATTGATTATACTCTGGATACATGCAGGCAGATCCAGAATAGAAAATCTTGGTAGGTTGGTCTAATTTAGGACGATTACATTCAGTCCAGTCCTTCACTACACCATCAAAGGTTTCGTTCAGTTTATGAACTNCCTCAAGAACATTTAAGTTGATGCTACAGGAGTTATGCATAATCTCTGCATCATTCTCTCCACTAAAAACAAAACCNGCGCCACCCATATCAGCAGCAAACTGATAGATCTCATCAAAAGGTTTAACGTATTGATAGGGTACGTTTGCATTGTAGTTACCAGAATATCCTTTAAACTGGATAATTTCATTAACAAATCTTACATCACGTAGATCACCCTGTACAAACTCATTCGCTTGAGTAGGGGTGAACTCAGGATACTTAAGATCAACACCACGCACCCAATATCCTTCAGCNCGTAGACGTTTGACCATGTGACTTCCAATGAAACCACCAGCACCAAGTACAAGTGCTGTCTTNTTATAGTCAGACATAATAATAGTAATTTTCCTCCTTATGTATCATAGCAAAAAAGGGTGGTTATGTAAACCACCCCCGTAAGGTCTTTCATGCACGCCACTTGCTCTTAGGTAAAGCAAGAAACCATTAGAGAGATGAGAAGTGTTTTGGAAACTCTCTCTTAAGTGCGGCAACAACTCTATCAAGTCCTTCAGGTTCATCTGTAAGGGAATGAACTTTGACTTCCATCTCTGCGAGTCTCGCTTCGATTAAGTTAAGTCTTGCTTCTACTTCGACATCATATTTAGACATCGATGCACCATTTGCGGATTTTGATGCTGTTCCTTTAGTCGCCATAGTACTAATAAATTAACTCTTGGATTATTTAGTTTTTAGAAGGGTCTAGTGACTCCACCACCTAGTTTTAAGAACTAGGAAACTTAGGGATTATCCCGACCAGGGCTGTTAGAGTCCATCCGTGACTTAATAAGATCAATCCTTGCTCTTAAATTTACTTCAGAATCTCTTTGAAAATTACCATAAGCAATATTCATAAGAGTTTGAACCGTCTTCCATCCATGATATTTTTTATGAGATCTCACTCTCATATAGTAATCATGGAGTAGAAGTTTGGCATCATGCACCGTCATCCACTCATGTATAAGAGTTAGATTGATGGCATCCTTTTCCATTTAATAAGGGGCAGACACATCGTCTTTTATATAGCAAGGAACACCATCTGGATCCAACCATTTGGTATACTCAAAGTCATCCATCGCAGTCAAAAGTTGCATTTGATTGTCAAGAAGGTACATATCACTGTATCTCTTTGACCAACTGTTTGCTTTTTGAATACGATAGTCTGGCATATCGTTGATCTCCAACGTACCACACTCAACATAACGATATGGAAAACGTTCTAATAGAACTTTCATGCTTCCACTGCTTCAAGATCAATTGCGATTTGCTCAATCAAAATATCATAGTCGTCAAGAGCATCTCCAGAAAATACAACTCCATTGTTCTCATAATAACGACGAACTTTTTTGAGAAGTTTCGGATTCTTCACATCNANGAAGAANTCNCCATTTNCNGCACCNCNAAGNGTTTGNATNTCTTTCTTNAACTTNNTAGTCAGTGTCATTGTNNNGNTTGTTGACCTTAGTATTATAAGGGTTTGACAGNGTTTNTGTCAAGTGCTTCCTGTGAGGATCGAACTCACCTTAGGCAAATTATGAGTTTGCTGCATTCACCAGATTGCTAAGGAAGCAAATAGGACTGCCGG
>PCAW01000053.1:0-32841 GCA_002730775.1 Methanobacteriota archaeon
CTGCCGGATAGACTTACTTCTCCAGCTAAGATAATTACTGCCTTGTCAGATTTCCCCTTGACCATAGTCTCAACAGCCACTCTTGACATTGGATCAATTGAAAGACAAGCGTCTACGATTGCGTCTGAAATGGCATCACAAACTTTGTCGGGATGACCGGCAGACACCGATTCAGAAGTAAACAGCGTAGCCACAATAGTAGAGGCGGAAGTTTCTTCTTCATAGGATTTCATAAACCAACGGCTGAAATAGTAGTTATAATAGTTGTAATATCTAGATTTGTCTTTTTGTATGAACATTTGATACAGAACATTGACATATGGGTTGCTTTCGCGACGTCATGAGTAAAAAAATTGATGTGGAAGACAAGTCTTTTGCCGGAGTTCAACCGAACAAGGTTCCTGAACGCTCTGTTGAAGGAAAACCAACAATTTACACTTATGCAACATGTCCATTTTCATTGAAAGTTAAATCATTATTAAAATCAAGAGATATTGAATTCTCCAATGTTGAAGTTGATCCTATGAAAAAGACCGAATTAAAATGGTCAGATTGGAAAAAAGTACCTGTTTTTGTAGATAGTGACGGGACACATGTAAATGATTCTAATGATATCTTACACTACATTGATGAGAGGAATGGCAATAAATTCCCAAGAGAAGGAGAAGATATTGAACAAGACAAATGGATGAAATTTTCAAATGATATTTTAGGTAAAAGTATTGTTGCTGTAATTTACAAGAATTATCGCACATCACTACATGCATTAGACTATGTAACTAAGGTAGATAAGTTTAGTTTGAAAGATAGGATTGTGAGTAAATGGCTAGGCGCTATTGTCATGCGAATGATTGGTAGAAGTCGTGCAAAAATGTTCGAGGAACCTCCTCGTACAAACTTACAGACTCAACTAGATTCTATGTCTTCTGGAATAGAGGATGAATTTTTCGGTGGTAAGGGGCCCAATGGCGCTGATTTTGCTAATTATGGAATTCTGAGATCGATGCAAGGATTGAATGGTTTTGACATTGTTGAGAAACATAGTGTGATATGGCCATGGTATAATAGAATGCAAGTTCTGTCAAATATCTGAATCAGCTATTTATTTCAATTTGTACTGGATGGTCTTTGGTTATTCTAGCCATATTTGCTTTACCCATCCAACCTGATATCTGAGTATTTTCTGAATTTACCTGTACGTTAATAACCAAAGCTTCACGATGGACTCTTGCAATTAGTTCAACTAATTCTAAATCCCCTTCTTTCTGAGGAGGCTTTACACTAATTATTACAGGAGGACCATGTAAAACTGTCATTATTCCTGATCTTAATTCATCTATCCCTTGTCCACTTATGGCACTAACGGCTACAGAATCAAAAGGACTGTAATAATGTACTATTTCCTTTGCTTCCAGAATTTCTTCATCTGTACAAAGATCTATTTTTGTTAGAACTACGATTGTATTGTGACTATTTCCGTCATCAATCCTTCCGAAAAGTTCTCTACGAGAAGTTGCAAGTTTACGACGAATCTCATCNGGTTCATCNGAAGCATCNACTAGTAGTAACAACATATCNCAAGATANTGATTCCTGTANNGTAGCNGAAAATGAATCTAATAATTCTGCAGGNATATTNTCAATNAATCCAATTGTATCTACCATCAATATTCTNGGTTGATTNGCCATTCTTCCAACTGTTGTTTCTAGTGTCGAAAATAATTGATTTTTGATTAANACTGGTTTTCCNGAAAGGGCTGAAAATAAACTAGATTTTCCNACATTTGTGTAGCCTGCCAATCCGACTGTCAANGCACCTGATTTCGACCTTTGTCTTCTTCTTTCGGAAAGAGAGGANTCCATCTTCTTCAATTTACGCCTNAGTTTGGNNATTTCATGCCCNACNGCNNTCATTATATTGCTCCAGCCGGTCTGTCCACCGGCTCCAAAACCNAAGCGTTCTCCNGTATGCTCNCGATGNATCAATTCTCTTAGAACTGAACGATCAGCTAACAGTCTGGCGATACGAACTTGTACTTTAGCTTCTACTGAAGATGCATGAATTGTAAATAATTCTAGCAATAATCTCACTCTATCCCAAGTTTCAATTGAGGTTAAATCGTTAATATTAACTAACTGGCTGGGCTTAAGATTGCTATGTATCAAAATAAGGTCAACATTCTCCCAAATATGTCCTTTTCCAGCCATTTTTAATTCCTCTGAAATCTCTTGTAATTTACCTGTACCAAAATATGTTCTAGAGTTAGGTTTGCCTTTTTGCAATATAATATCTACAATTTCTATACCCATTGTTTGAGCTAAAGATGACATTTCTTTAGTGTTTTTTTCTCTAGTAAGTATTATACCTTTACGTCCAAAATGGACACTTTGAGATTCTGAAGAATTGACTCCTCCCATACCTGCTAACAAGGGAACATCCGGAACTGGGTCGCCACTCACAAAGAACGGGCGACAAGAGGAAACATATGCCTTAGGGTCTTGCGATGTCCATGGAGAGTGTTTCTACGACTCTTGAAATGAATGGTTCTCGTAGCCATATTGAAGCCTTATTGGCTGGAATTTCAGCCGATGACCCAGATACATTCGATGCAAAAATTATACAGGATAAAGAAGATTTCCGATTAAAAATTGTTGTTTCAGGAGAAAATTTAGCAACAGTCCGAAGTACTGTGGATGACTTAATGGCATGTTTAGGTGCAATAGAATCTACACTAAACTCACTTCAATAATTATGACTTGAAGATATGGTGGATGTAAAAAATCATCTTTTATTGGTAAATTGGTGTTTCGGACGGTTGAAGTGATATGTTAGATTCGCAATACTGTGATGACCCTTCCTCATGATCGGTCGAGACTGTTGGTTGACGGCGGAGTTCCTAGTGAAATTTTTTCTCATTCAATGGATCGCTGGATTGAAACTATGCTAGCAGATGATGTTAGTGAAGAAGGGGAATCAAATAATTTGGTGAGGGCCAAACTGATAGCAAAGGAAAAAGGAGTGATTTGTGGACAATTTGTAATTAACAGACTGTTAGGTAAACATGCTCCAAATTGCACGTATGACTGGAAAATTAGTGAAGGAGAACCAGTAAAAGAAAAGGAGCAAATTTTACAAATTTATGGAATCTCATCTGAAATTTTGAAAGTAGAAAGAGTGATGCTAAATTTATTAGGAAGGCTTTCTGGGATTTCTACTACTACATCTGAGTGGGTATCTGACTCCAATGGTCTTCAATTAGCCTGTACGAGAAAAACTGAATGGGGAATTTTAGATAAATGGGCTGTTCACATTGGAGGAGGGTTGACGCATAGACTATTTCGATCAGATGCACTAATGTTGAAAGAGAATGATTTTGCATCAGCAATTGAGAGTGGAGAAGATCAAAATGATTCTATTAAAAAATTAATTTCAGAGATTAATTTGGAGAAAAATTCAAAATTTACTGTTATAGAAGTTCAAAATATCNATGAAGCAATATTAGCGGCTCAAACTTGGTCTGAAAAACAGAGAGAAAATTCTACANCNGATTCTGTAGTATTNTTACTNGATAATATGGGNCCTATCGAATGCTAGGATTGTGGTTACGGAACTAGAAAAACTTGATTTAAGGAAATGGTGTATATTGGAAGGCTCTGGCGGCATCAAAAAAGATATCATTTCTGAATGGTCATCTAGTGGCGTAGATCTAATATCAACATCAGCGATGAATAGGGGAGTGAAGCCTTTAGATATCTCGCTAATAATAGAAGGAGAGAAATAGAATGGTGGAAATCCCCGAAAGTCATCCTAGAAGGAAGTCTTTGATTTCTAGAAAAACAATTGTTGAAGCTACAAAGAAAGGGTTACTGGCAGACTCTGCAATGATTGCACATGGAAGAGGTGAGGCTTTTGATTATCTTCTGGGAGAAAAAACTAGCGAAATTGCAAAACTATCGATAAAGGAATCGGCTGCTAGATTAATTTCAGCAAAAAATCCCGTGATTTCTGTAAATGGAAATACAGCGGTACTAGCTGGAAAAGCTCTAATTCGAGTTGCTGCTGTTTTACAATGCCCTATTGAAATAAATATTTACTATAGAACTAAAGAAAGAATGAAGTTACTTTATGATTTTTTAGAATTACAGAGGTTGAATGTTTCAAAAGAGAGGAATCCAGACAAATGGAATGGAGATTGGAGGGTCGCTGTAATGTCGGTTAGGATTCTTGGAAGAGAAGAAGATGGACGAATTAACGGATTAGAGGGACCTAGAGCAATATGTTCTGCAGAAGGTATTGAGAAAGCAGATGTCATTTTAGTTCCTCTTGAAGATGGCGATAGGTGTGAGGTGTTAGTTTCCTTAGGAAAAGATGTATTGGTTGTTGATCTAAATCCACTTTCTAGAAGTGCAAAGATGGCTACAGTAACTATAGTTGATGAGGTATCAAGAATGGCAGATTTGTTATTAGAATATGTTATTGCAGATTCATCAAATATTACTAAATGGGATAACAATTCGGCGCTTAAAGAGTCGCTGGAAATTATTTCTAATAACTCCGATTAGTAATCAAAATGCTTCTTTCAATAATTTTCCACAACGTTCAGCAATTGCTTTACCAACGTCGCTGGTGGAAGCATCGCCTCCTAAATCGTAAGTTACACAACCTCCTTCTGCAAAATGTTCCTCCATTGCCTGCATTAATATGTCAGCACATTTATCTAAATCTGTGTCATTTTTTCGGAAACCAAGGGCTTCAAACATCATTTGTAATGATGAAAGAGTTGCCATAGGATTTACGGTATTATTACCTGCATGTTTGGGAGAAGAGCCATGAACTGGTTCGAATAGCATGTGTTTTGGTCCAAGATTTGCACTTCCTGCCATACCCATTCCTCCTTGGAGAACCGATGCTAAATCTGTAGCAATATCACCGAACATATTTGGCAATACTACGACATCCAATGATTCAGGATCTCTCATTAGCCACATAGTAAAAGCATCAATATATGCTTCGTTAATCTCAATTTCGGGATATTTCTTCTCTGCTATCTCATGGAAGATTTTTCTAAACAATTGACAACCGCGTGTTACATTAGATTTGTCAACACAGGTAACTTTCTGTGGTTTACCAAGCTTATTCTGACGATGTTCTGCCAAATCAAATGCGAACTTAATTACGCGCTCGCTACCCATCCTTGAAATTGGCCTTGTATCCCAGGCTACTTCTCCATCTAATCCTGGAAACTTTTCTATGACCATTGGGTCATCTTTCTCACCAATTGCCTTCTGAGACATACGTCTCAGTAGCGAATGATACAATCCTTCTGTATTCTCACGAACCATCACCATGTCTACAAGGTTAGGATCCCAGATATCTTTGTGAACACCGTGTACTTTGTGCTTTACTCCTTGAAACAATTTAACTGGACGAACATTAGCATAGAGATTCAATCCAGAACGGAGGCCAAGAATTACCTGTCCACCTGCAAGGTCACCATTTGGGAGGCGCGCGCCCGGCCATCCAATAGCACCGAGTAGAATTGCATCTGAATTATCTCTACAATGTTCAAATGACCCCTCTGGCCATTCTTTACCTGTTTCAAGATAGTACTCGCCCCCACAAGGAATTTCGGTGATATTGAAAGAAATAGGACTATTTTTTTCAAAAACTGATAGGACTCGCAAAGCTTCTGCCATTACTTCCTTACCAGTTCCATCGCCCGGCAGTACAGTCAGTCGGTACTCAGTCATGATACTCGGCAGATGCTTTTCCTTCATCAATCCAACTATTCGACAATTGACAATTGTTGACACGATACTTGATAGAGGTCCACTACAAATCAAGTGACATGGAACACACTTCTGACGATAGTGAAGGAAGTCCTCGAATCGATGTCAGAACTTTGCCTGAATCAATTGCACAACTATGGGAAACAATGCTCAGACTTGACCCCTCGTGGGATATATCTACGTGGTTAGACGATAGAGCTAAAGAAGAGTTACAACTTATTGAAGGACAACTCGGAAGAGAGAAATTACGTCTTGAACAGCGTCTACACAGATTAGAGACATTAGCAAAGCGACTCAAAAGACATAGAGAAGTTGCTGAAGGAGTAGTTTGGAAAGATCCACATCAGAAAAATCTCTTTGATGTCTACGATGATGAGAAAAAACAAAATTCAGAAATTAAAAATGGTGAGAATGAAATAGATGGTTTTCCGGCAGTTGATTATACTAATCTAGAATTTGGAGATGATCCTTTGTTAGCGATTGTTTCTGAACATATTATTCATGTAATGGAATTATTGATTTCAAAAGGACTTACGTCTATACACTTTGATTTACTTCTACAAGAATTAAGTGAAATTGGGATAAGAGAAGAAGAGGTTGATGAAGCAATAACTTGCCTACTACAAAAACAAATAGTTGTTGAGTTGGAACAAGATCATTTCGCTTTAGACATATAAAACGATAGGGAAGAGACCCTGTTTTGAGCCGACTCCTTCAAAGAGGGGACCCTTGTCGCGACCTTTGTATTTCTATGGTTAGTGACGCATCCGGTTGGTACGCAAGGCTTGACAGAGAGTGTGCCGATAGGGTTCAACAACTGGACACTTGGTTAGACTCTTGGGAAGAAGCTACACGTCATGGGATACCTATTGCTGCTACTTTACCCAATCATTGGCCTACACTGCCTGCAGGTCTCTTGTCAGATCCAGGTGCGGTTCTAGACCATCTATTGGCTCGAAACGAGGCAGAGAGCGACGGGAGGTCTCCTAGAGGAGCCTATGCAACACCTGCAAAATTTGCAGAAGCNATACTTTCTGATGAATTAAAAGATACCAAGGAAGAAGTTTCGAAAGAACCCTCTGCNGCACTTTCTCTTTCTGCTCTGCCTCCTGGCTTNAGNGCATATGCNCAGCAGTTTAATCAAGATGTAACTGAAGATAATAATAATNANNCGNATANTGGNGAAGATGGTTTACAAACACGTTCGGGTATTGCAATACCATTCGCAGATCCATCGGTCGGAGCTGGTGTCTTCGCAGCCAGACTGATTAGGATACATGCAGATAGATGCGAAAAATTTACTTCTGAGGAAAGAAAGAAAGATACTTTAGCTCTACTGAATGGTTTTCAGATGTTAGATAATTCGGATATTGCAATTAAGTGCGCTCGTCGGAGAATCTTAATCGCTCTTTCAAGATGTGATCTTATTGACTTAGATGGAAAGGGCGGTATAGGAAAGATTGGAAGAAAGGAAGCCGAGAAAATACTAGAAAACACCGTTCAATCAGGAGATGCTTTGAGAGGAGAATGGCCATGGGATGAGAAACCGGGGCTACTAGTTTGTAGACCTCCTTGGTTAAGAATTAAAGATAGATTTAGAGGTCATCCAGAAGGTAGTGAATTGAGAAAAGAACTATCTAGACAGTTAAGAAATACTACTAACAAAGATGGAAGTAGAAGATTCTCAACCCTNAGAGGAAATGTGAACCTATATCGTTTATTCTTAGAAAGAGGGATGCANCTTGTTAGAAAGGACGGNAGAGTAAGGATGATTGTTCCCGATTCNCTATTGAGAGAGAAAAGCAGTATACCTCTTCGTAAATTGATGGTTGAAAAGAATAGATGGAATTCATCTTGGTCCTTCCCAGAAAATCAAAGAATTTTCCCTGGTGTTTCACAAGGCGTTTTGGTTATAGGTATAACAAAGGGTGGAAAAACAGATACTATGACTAGTTATGGGCCTCTGCAGACCAATGAAATAACTCCACAAAATGGATTGGCAAACAGTGCCCCTACTTTTGATATGATTCGGAAATCTTGGAGCAGTTGGACTGATGGAAATTGGTCAGTCCCTAGGATGCCAAGAGATGAATATGACAGAAGAAGAATTGTGAGAGCCATTTCTGAACTTGCAGAACAACCTAAATTATCTGAAGAAAATAATTGGTTAAACCCTACTGGAAAACCAATTAGGGTAAGAGTGGGAGAAATTGATCAAACTAACTGGTCAGAAGAAATTACAGATTGGAAACCAGGCTCTAGAGGAACTGCTTTTATTAGAGGNACTCATTTTTCNACNAAGGGTGATGATATTAGTATNGTTCATCCAGCATATGTTAGCGGTCTGAAAGAAGATTCTNTTCAAAGATCACAAGCAAAATGGACCGGTTCAATTAGGCCNAAAGGAAAACCAAGACTTGCTTGTCAAGCNATAGTAAATGCTCAGTTGGAAAGAAGATTGAGGTGGGCTGTGGTGCCTTCTGATTGTGTGTTAGGAAATTCTGTTAACTTCTTGGAATTACCTACTGAAGTAATGGAAAGGATTGCAGAAGAACANGGTTCTGTAGACAAGGGATTGAATTGGTTAGCAGTACATCTAAATTCNGAAACACTGGACCTTTGGTCTCGAGCATGGGCTGCTAATAATAATGTCAATAATTATGAAATTGAAAACCTCCCATTCCCTAAACCAAACAAAATACGTTCAATAGCAATGCAATGACATAAAACGGAAATCATANTTTCGGTTTCCGGTAATAATTTTCCTTTCTTCGGTTTTTNTGACTAAAAAATACCAAACNNATTAATACATANGCTTAGCCTCGGTGAAACCGTCTTGCGTCGTAAAGCAAACAAATGAAGGGTTACAATATGGGAATATATCCAAAAATTGGNATNACTGGNTTACCTAGNTCAGGNAANTCNGCTGTANTGCAAAAAGTAATCCAGATGGTGCAAGATGAAAGAAAAAATAANTCGAGAAAGACATACAAAGATATNNTCGGNGGTGTTCAAACTGAAGCCATAATAGAAAATGGNGAAAGGGTAGGGTACGCCTGTGTCAATGTAAGAACTGGAGAAAANGGNGTTATTGCACATCGGAATATAGATTCTAGAACTCGTATCTTAGGATATGGGATTGATCCCACTGANCTAGACAGAGTTGCAGTGCCTGCGATACTTGATGCACTAGATGAATGTGAAGTTTTAGTAATCGATGAGGTCGGNAAATTTTCNGTNGAAAGTGAGGGNTTTGTTGCAGCTGTTCGTGNAGCNTTGGAATATGATAAACCTACTTTGATGACTTTNCACAAAAAGAGTAGGCACCCATTATTACAAGACATACGNAGAAGAGATGATGGTCGAGTGTTGGAAGTAACTCCGGTCAATCGAGCGCTNTTACCTTACAAAATCCATAAATTGTTGGAGTAAAACACAATGCATGGGATAATATACATCCTACTATGGTGATTTTTTGTGGATTCACCGGCAAATAGAGTTCAAAGGATTTTGATTGGAGTAATTCTATCGTTCTTGTTAATGACTGCACTAGCAATATCTGAGGGCCTGATTCAGATATTGGGTTGTGATGGTAGCGAATGTCTGGAAGAAAATAGCTATGCATTCATATTTCCAATTATTCTTCTCATTAGCATTTTGATATACTTATTACTCCATTTTTCTGAAGGGAAAGAGCACGAGAAGGGAATTTTTGATAGGTGGATTAGCAGGGAAGAAGAGGATGTAATGAGAGCCAGGCTCAAGCTGGAACAACTAGATGCCAGTGGAGATAATATGGGTTCAGGATGGTCTGAAATGGAAAAAAAACATTTGGAAACCAAATTCGAAGAAGAATAGGGAAGCGAAACCTTGACTGTTGGAATACCCTCGTAAGGTCTGGCGATACCCATGAGCGAGATACCTGAAGGACTGATTTATACCAAAGAGCACGAATGGATTAAAGTCGAAGGAAATGATATTACTGTTGGAATCACTGACTATGCTCAGAATGCTTTAACCGATGTTGTTTGGGTTGAATTACCAGAATTAGGAGTATCTGTTAAATCAATGGATTCATTTGCCAATGTTGAATCAGTTAAGTCTGTTAGTGAAATATATGCGCCAGTTTCGGGGGAAGTTACGGAAATAAATGAAGATTTAGAGGATGCTCCTGAAACAATAAATACCGACCCATACGGCGAAGGATGGATTTGTAAAATGAGAATGGATAATCCTGAAGAGCTTGATGTACTTCTTGATGCTGCTGCATACAAGTCTCTGACCGAGGAGTAAGTAATGGTCAATTCTAGTAAGATTTCAATCTATGTTGATGGATCTTGCGAAGAAAACAGAAATGTATCGTCAGAAACTCCAGCAGGATGGGGGTTTTGTGTAGTCATAGGCGATACAGGTTTAGGTAAAGGGCAAGGAGAGATAATTACTGAAAAAAATGGTCCTGTTATTACTGAAAAAAAATCTAAAGATTACATTGGTTCAGAAGTTGGGTCGAATAATACGGCAGAGCTCTGTGCTCTTGCTCACGCCCTAAAATGGCTACTAGTCGAGGGTAGTAATACTCCCGCAGTGATTAGGGGGGATTCACAGTATGCTCTAAAAATAGGCACTGGTATTTGGAAAGCTAAGGCGAATAAAGAATTAGCTTTGAATGTACAAAAATTATGGAAAGAAGTTTCTTCTCTTCGAGATTTAACTCAAGAGCATGTTAGAGCCCATAGAGGGCATCGTTGGAATGAAAGAGCAGACCATTTAGCATTTAGAGCAATGCAGGGAAAAGAAGCTTTACCATTGCAATTCTGGAAACCCGGCAAAAGATAGTTCAATCGTCAGAAAGAATTGTGACACTTAGAAATACATAAGTTGCTTGAATAAAAGTAAGTAAAGCAATTAAGGAAAAGATCAACGATGTGGGGTCAGGGAAAAAGAGTTGATCTCTTCCTAATAGATAAGATAAAATTAGAATTATTAATGAAAATAAAAATAATTTCTTTGAAGAACTCTGAGGATTTTCCCATAAATCTAGCCATGGCACTAGTCCCCGCCTTTTGAATGTAAATCGGTACCAAGAAATATACAGCATAATCAATCCAATGAGACCCATCGCTCCGAGGGTAAAAGATTTGGAATCCCAGGGCCAAGAGAAAGAAAATTTAATGAAAATTGTATTAATTAAAAAAATTGAGCTTAAGAAAAAGTAGATTCGCCAGTCTGGCGGCTTCTCCTCGACCATATCGATACCAGGACGTTAAGTGATTTCAAACCAACCCTAAAGATGGGTTCTTGATGTATTAGTTACTCGCTTAATTATGGAGTGCCGGTTAGTTTGGTTAGATTCGATGAGTCAAGACCATCTTGATTTGCGATTTAGAGTTTTAAGAATAGGTATGCCAAGAGGTACCGAGCATTATCCTAAGGTCGATAATGATCCTAGGACGAAATTTCTGTGCGCATATATTAACCAAGAGATGGTTGGATGTTCTACTCTACAAGTTGATTCTAGAGATGGTTGTAAATATAGAATTAGAGGAATGGCTGTAGATTCAGAATATCGTAACAAAGGCATAGGCTCTAAGATTGTAAATGAGTTACAAAGGATTGCAGAGGAAGAAAAAACAGGGATATGGTGCAATGCTAGAATTAAAGCAGTACCGATGTATGCAAGATGCGGCTTTCAAATTGTTTCTGATATTTTTGAAATTGAAAATATCGGGCCCCATTATGATATGGAATGGAGATGAAGGCATACGCTAAAGCAATTTAATTGGAGCACAGGCCGGGATTTGCACCCAGGTCCGCGGATTTGCAGTCCGCTGCATAGCTACTCTGCCACCCATGCGTTGACTAGCCGTAACAGACATTATGTTTGAATATTCTTCGTAAGAGAGTGTCAGAATTCTGTCATATGAAAGAGGATTGCAACCGTATATCTTGATGGTGTTAGTGCATCCCCTAGACATCATGCCCAACGTTTCGTCACGCTATGAAGGATTAGGGGTTGGTTTTGCACCCTATCTGCAACCACCTGGACCAGAAGTAGTAAGATGGACCGTTGGGGAGCCAGGATTCGATACTCCGCCTGAAATAATTAATACAGCCATTAAAGAATTAAAAGATAGGAATACAAAGTATACTAGAGGCGCTGGTTCAATAGAATTATGTCAATCTGTTGCTGATTATCTTTTCGATAAACATGGAATAGAAACTGAAGCTGAAAACGTTGTTATCACTCCCGGTGCTAAACAGGCCTTACTATATTCGTTTATGATTACTACAATGCCAGGAGATGAAGCTATATTGTTAGCGCCNTCTTGGGCATCATATGAACCAATGTTAGAATTTATCGGTGCAGTTCCAGTACATGTACCTGTAAGAAAAGATAACTTCCATCCAGATATTAACGCCATTAGATCTGCTATTACTGATAAAACTACTATGATTTTGTTGAATTCGCCAAATAATCCTACTGGAGCAGTATTCACGCCTGAAGAGATTGTTGAAATTGTTGAGATTGCAGTTGAAAATGATTTGTGGATAGTATCTGATGAGATATATGCCAGACTAAATTGGACGGATTATCCTCATGTATCACCAGCAACTTGCCCGGGAGGAAAGGAAAGGACATTGATAATCAATGGTTGGTCTAAATCTTGGGCAATGACTGGGATGAGATTAGGCTTTCTGACAGGGCCAGAAAATGCTATGAAAGCCGCTATTAAATCACAAGCTAATTCGGCTTCTCATGTACCTACATTCATGATGGAAGCAGCGAGAGTAGCACTTTCTTGTGACAATTATGTAGAAGAATTTAATGCTGAATATTTGAAAAGAAGAGAGATAATAAAACAGGGATTATCTGAAATTCCAGGTTTGAGAATTGGCAATTTAGAAGGTGCGTTTTATGCATTTGTAGATGTTACTGGGACGGGAATGACGGATATTGAATTTGCTGATGGTGCCCTAAAAGCGGGNGTTCAATTAATTCCTGCCTCTCTAATCACAGGCGGAGAAGGTTTTGTGAGAATTTCTTATGCAGCTGATGAAGAAGTTATATTTGAAGGTTTGAAGCGTTTGAAAAAATGGTTAACATAATAACATAAATTTAATATTACTGCGGAAAAGGCCGCGACTTCGAAAGGAGGTGGTTGAATAGCTAATTTTTATTGTACTACTTGTGGTTATGGCTTAATTTCAAAAGGGAAGAGTTGCACATACTGCAATAAGCGTCCGGCGTTTGTCGCAAGTTTAGAAAAAACAAAACTGAAAATAGAGGAGGAGTGACATGTTTGAATCACACGGAAAACAAGTTTTTGTAGATTATTCACATTGTAAATTTGGTGGAGAACGAGATGGAGTTTGGATGTTAGACTTGATGCGTTATGCTGTCAAATCCGCAAAAGTAAGAGAAGTTCATTCTCATGTGGAAGAGTTTGATGGAAGTGAAAGCCCTAAAGGATTTGCAGCAGTTGTATTATTAGACGAAAGTCATGTTAGTGCGCATTGTTACTACGATAAAGGCATTCTAGCAATCGATGCTTTCACTTGTGGCGAGTCGAATCCAAACATAATTATAGATATTATAAACGAAAAATTAGTCTCTGAAATGGAAAATATTAAGATTGTTGGTAAAAATCAAATTTCAAGATTTAGGCATCAAAGTGATTGAATATGGATGTTAATAAATTCATAGAATACCATTACAAACATTTCAATGCTGGTGCGCTTGCTGAATGTAGTAAATCCTTACAAGAATTTCTACGAAATGGTGGTAGGATGTTGATTACATTAGCGGGTGCTATGTCAACTGCAGAAATAGGGAGGTCTTTGGCCCCTGCAATACGATCTCAGAAAATACATGCAATTTGTTGTACAGGTGCAAATCTAGAAGAAGATTTATTCAATTTAGTTGCAAAATCATCATATGAAAAAATAAAAGATTGGAGAAACTGGACTGCTGAAGATGATAAAGAATTGCAGAAAAGAGGATTAAACCGAGTTACAGACGTTGCTATTCCGGAAGAAGAGGCGATTAGACATATTGAAAAGCCCTTGTTAGAGCTTTGGAAAGATGCGTCAGCGGTAGGAGATAGAAGGTTCCCTCATGAATATCTATACGATTTATTATTACATGGAAATCTTGAATTTGATGCTGATCCTAAAGATTCATGGTTACTAGCAGCAGCAGATGCTAATCTACCTATATTTGTTCCAGGTTGGGAAGATTCAACATTAGGAAATATACTTACTGCGAGAGTCATTGATTGCACGCTTCCATCTCCAGACATAGTGTTAGGAGGATTACATGCCATGCAATCGTTAGCTGACTGGTATAGGGAAGATGATTCTCCAACAGGTCTACTACAGGTTGGAGGAGGGATTGCGGGAGATTTTGCAATATGTGTGGTACCTATGTTAAGGCAAGATGTTGGTCTTGATGTTGATCTTTGGTCTTGGTTCGCCCAAATTTCTGAGTCGAGTGCTTCCTATGGAGGTTATTCTGGTGCCCCGCCTAATGAGAAAATTAGTTGGGAAAAGATAGATACTGATACACCTCAATTTGTAATTGAGTCTGATGCGACTATCGTATTGCCATTATTACTAGCATCATTGGAATAATTTACTATAATTCGGGCATTCTTCGGATATTCGAAGAAGTTGGTTATATTTTGCGGTTCTATCACTCCTAGCCGGTGCTCCCGTTTTTATCTGCCCTGCATTTGTACCAACTGAAATATCTGCAATTATATCATCTGATGTTTCGCCGGACCTATGTGAAATAATAATTCCAAAATTGGCTTTACGGGCCATTTCGATAACTTGAAGAGTTTCCGTAACGGTGCCAATCTGATTTAATTTGATCAATATTGCATTGGAAGCACCTTCGTCAATCCCTCTCTGAAGTCTTGACGGGTTGGTAACATACAAATCGTCACCCACGACCTGTACTCTATGACTCTCTAATTTCGTGAAATCTTGCCAAGATTGCCAGTCATCTTCACCGAATGGATCTTCCATCGACACTATTGGATAGTTGTCTAACCAAGACGAATATAATGCTGCTAATTCTTTGCCATCAATTACTCTATTATCAATATGGTATTTTTCACCATCAAAGAACTCTTGGGCAGCTACATCTAAAGCGATAGAGATTTCAGAACCGGGGGAGTAACCGGCTTTTTCTATCGCCCCCATCAAATATCTAAGTCCGTCTTCGTTACAAGGTAGGTTTGGTGCGAATCCGCCTTCGTCTCCAACACCTCCGAGTAGGCCTTCATCTTTCAATACAGATTTCAATGAATGGTAAATCTCAGTACCGGCTTTCAAGGCATCAGAGAAACTGTCAAAACCGTGAGGTACGACCATGAATTCTTGGACATCTACATTTGATGCTGCATGTGCACCTCCATTGAGAATATTCATCAATGGAACAGGTAAGTTTCGCTCATTTGTAGTGGAAATATAAGACCATAGTGGTTTTTTACATTGGTTTGCAGCAGCACGTATTACTGACATTGAGGCCCCTAAAATCGCATTGGCTCCCAATCTTCCTTTATTGCTAGTGCCATCTAAAGTTAGCATTGACGCGTCAATTTCTTCTTGATTTGATACATCTAATCCAATCAATAAATCTTTAATCTCGTTATTGACATTATGCACAGCTTTTGTTACTCCTTTACCCATCCAATCTTTTGTACCATCTCTCAACTCAACTGCTTCATGGCTACCAGTACTTGCTCCGGAAGGAACTGCTGCGCGGCCCATAAGAATCTCGTCTACAAAACAATCGACTTCTACCGTAGGATTTCCCCGGGAATCAATTATTATGCGCGCTTTAAGATCGGTGATTACGCCGCCCATTAATTAGTTCGAAAAGGAATTAGCCTCTGAATGTTGGGATAGAGGAACTAGGAATTAAGCCAACTCAGCCAACGAGATACTTTATTCTGAACATTAGGAACTTGGATTTCAGAATGGCATACTTCTTCCCAACAAAGTTGTTCTTCGGAAGGAGATATAGAAAATAATTCGGCCTTGAATATCACTCCATCAGGATTATCATGGCCGTCTCTTTTATCGTCCACAAAACAATGTAGAAGATGTTTTGGATAATGGTGCATTTTACCGGAATCACAGCAACACATTAGCACACTTTTCTCAAGAAAAATTAATGATGCCCCTGTAGCTTCATCAATATCGTGGCCCACTACTTTACAATTAACCAGAAGTGTCGCTACATCCACATTATACCATTGGGATTTTGAGGTTGAAAGATTAAGATTGGATACATCATCCAAATACTCCTGGACTCGAAGATTCGCTATCGCATCATCCTCTGACATGTATTGCCAGAAATCGGCGACTCATTTGAATGCAACTTAATGTGATTTATAATATTAAACAGATGTATTTACCTTAAAACGGAAAAAAACTGTGAGCATTTACTACTCATACTGACAATAACAATCAAAAAGGGTTCGCTTTGCGGATTAATCATGGTTGATGTAGATTCACTTGATAGAGCCATTCTCGCGTACCTCCGAGACGCTGGCAGAGCCCCGTTTGTAGATATTGCAAAAAAGGTAAATGTTACTGAACGTACTGTAAGAACTCGTATGAAAAGAATGGAGGATGATGGCGTAATTAGGGGCTACACAATCAGAGAAGCGGGAATAGGTTTGACCGCATTAATCCGACTCAAAGTTGGTTCGGGAGTAGAAATTGGCAGCCTTGCTGGAGAATATTCCGGATGGGCAGGAGTTGAATGTATCTACGAAATAAGTGGCGATGCAGATTTAGTTGCAATTGTTCATGTTGATGACACAATTTCATTGAGGAATTTATTAGATCGTATGTGGTTAGCTGCACCGGGGGAAATAACTTCAACACAAACAGAATTAGTCTTAGAGCAATACTAATTTTTTCTCATCAAATATTGGTAATATTTTAGTTTACCAGATTTGAATGAATCATATACTGGTGTACCTTGTACTCCTGCAAAAGTTTCAAAACTACGTCTAATTGTTCTTGGGACAAGTTCAGTAATTCTCTCTCTTTTAGCATCGTTTATCGTATCCAAAGCATCAATTACTTCATCGGTGATTTCTTTTTTTGAAATTATCGAAAAACCGACAGCGATGAATATCTCCTCTGTTTGTTTCATGGTTTCTTCGTTTCTGAAATCAGTCCAGCAGAAATTACCTCCTTCTCTCAAAACCCGATAAGCTTCACTGACAAACTTGTTCATATCTCCATAACAATGTGAAGATTCTACATTATATACAGTATCAAAACTACTATCTTCAAATGGTAAATCTTGAGCGTTTCCTTCTAAAAATTTGAGATTATTCTGTTCATACCAATTATTGCATAAAGATACTGCTTCCTTTGAAAAATCTACTCCAATTAAGTTGGACGGTTTCTTAGACTTGGCAATCCAGCTAGCTCCTCCACCACGTCCAGAACCAACTTCCAACACCTGCTTATTGTTCAACTCAATATTTCTTATATTCATTTCATAAAGTTGTATGAATAATCTATAAGGTTCATCTTCTAGTTCTAAGATTGGTTTTTCTGCATCAATATAACCATAATTCATAAATCTAAAGTCTACCTTATTGTGAGCCTTGGAAATTCGTTGATACCACCATTTCCATAATCTATTCTGTATAGAAGATGGAGAAAATTTGATTAGGATGGCAAATATTCTAGCTGGAACACCCATCGACATTCTGTCACCTAAACTTTCCACTTAATCGAACACCCAATACTTTGAGTTCTAGATTCCGAAATTTCTTTTCCGGATACCAATGAGTCAATTGCATCAGAAAGTTCTGAGGTTGTAGCATGGGCCGGGTCTCTTGGAGAATCATCAAGCCTACCTCTGTAAACCACCGTACCCGATGCATTTACGAAATAAAATTCTGGAGTTCTTTCAGCACCATAAAGTGTTGCAATAGATTGATCGGCGTCGTGTAAATAAGCGTATGTCATACCTTTAGATGCTCTTTTTACCATATTAGGCCAAGAGTCTGACTCGTAATTAACCGGGTCATTGGAATTAATTCCGATAAAGCCAATATTATTCTCTCTAGCCTTGGCAGCTATTTTTTCAATTCTAGATTCGGAACCTACAACATACGGGCAGTGGTTACAAGTGAAAGTTATTATCGCCCCATTAGTGCCCATTATTTCAGTTAGCGATAATATGTCGGAATCGAGATTTTTATTAGCATTAGGTAATTGAAAAAACGGGGCTTGTTGTCCTGGCTCTATTCCAAGTGATGTAGGCATATACAATGCTAACATGCCGTATTGTTCAACCCTTTGGATAAATCCTCTGCTTCGTATTTTCTTGTCTATCGACCGATTCTTGGAGTCTTCTTCTAGCTAATCTATGCTCGGGATCTATATCGAGAACTTTTCTCCATGCAATTACAGAAGAATTTACGTCTTCTCCGTCGTGTAGAATTGCTGCGATTCTCAGTCTAGCATCGATATGTTTCTTGTCATACCTTGCTGCTGCTTTGAAGTCGGATTTCGCTTCCTCTATTCTTCCAAAGTCGAGATATAGTAATCCTCTTTGGTACCATGCTTCGGAATGATTAGGATTAAATCGAATTGCGTCATTCAATGGTCTTTCTGCCTGTTCTGACTTGTCCATGGCAATCATACAAGCACCTAAGTGTACAAGCGCCATAATATGCTCTGGATCTTGTGATAGTAGTCTGCGTAATTCACTTTCAGCCTCTTTCCAGTCTCCAAGATTCATTAATATTTCAGAACGCCTTAACCTTGCAAGATTAAATTCGGGGGCTATTTCAATAAGTGAGTTTGCGTCATCAAGAGCGGTTACTAAGTCATCCGCTAATAGTGATGCAGAACACCTATTCAATCTAGCCCTAATATGATTAGGCTCGGTTTCAAGAACCTTTGAGAAAAATGACTTAGCCTCAATAAAACGATTCTGCCTCGCTGCAATCATACCTCTAATGAAAGGAATCGAAGGGTGATTTCTAATATTAGTCGATGCTTCAGAAACTAACGCGTTAGCCTGATCTAATTTACCCATTTCTAAACATAAATGAGCTTCTTCCAAAGATATAGATGGGTGATCAGGAATTAGTCTTCTTGCCCTTACTAGAGCGATTTCTGCCTCTTTGATTGACCCTTGATATCGTAATGCACGTGACCTACCAAGCCAAGCTAAGCCAGACTCTCTATCTTTCTCTATAGCAGAATCAAAAGAAATTGTTGCGTCTAATAATAAAATGTGATCTTGCCCGCCAGTCCTGTCTCTATGCTCGTCGGCAGCTAATAGATGTAGGCGACCTTGCATAACATGCAAAGATGCGCTTTCCCAAGATTCCGTAGGTGCTTCTTCCAATACCCTCTTTGACCAATCAATAGCACCTGCTCGGAATAAAACTAGGCTCAACCGACCTCGGACTTCTGCATCATTTGGATTAATTTCCAACCATTCTTCTAAAACTGCTCTGGCTGAATCTAACTTTCCTTCATTTTCGAGTATTTCACTCTCAAGGAGTACTGTGTATTCGCCTAAACCCGATGCTCGACGTATCGCTTGAAGAGCTTCTTTCGATTGATTCTCACCAGCAGCTAATAATTTCGCTTTCATTAACCAGGCTTCGGAATTAGCATTATCAAGATATAAGGCTCTTTCAATGGATTCTAAGGCCGGTCTGATTTCGCCTAATTGGAGTAATTTGGAAGACTTAGATACCCATCCTTCCGATGTAGATGGTTCTTTGAGATGTGGATTTATCTGATTTTGCACATTATTTGCTCTATCTATAATATTTGAAATTTCATTATCTGCCTCAGATAGTTGAAAATCAACACCTAAGGCGTTTAATCTCTTAATATTTCGATTCAAACGTTCATCTTCACTTCCGGAAAGCAATATTGCTTGTTCTTTTAATACCTCTACATCATCGGGGTTAATTGCTACCAAACGTTCTAATGTTCTATCTAAAGAGTCAAGATCAGCCTCATCTCTTTGTATCGATGCCAAGGATAAGAGAATAGAGGAGCTTTCAGGAGAGAGTAAATTTGCTCTGCGATAGAAATCTGTAGCTCTATCGAACTTTCCTGATTCATGAAATAACTCACCTAAGCCTCTTTGTTCATCGCCATTAAGTTCTAAATCTTCAGATTTCATTTCCGCTTCTGTAAGAATTGCATCCAGCCTTAGTACTAAAGGAACAATTCCTGGCAATATATTTTCACTCTTTTCGGTTTCTGAATCATTCAAGTAATTAGAAAGAATCGATTTTGCTGCATGGGTTGCTATTGCGCAAGACTCGCTGGAACTGATAGTCACATCCTGCTCAAAAAGTAATGACTCTGCCGATTCTAGAGATTTATGGACCGATAATAATTCATGGACTTCTGGAGTTTCTCCTAGAATAGTATCTACACCTCTTGAAAGTAAATCTAGGCGATTTGAAGTACTAGCCAAATTACCCTGTAAATTACCAAGTTTGGTGCGCATTTCGTCTCGCTGTCTTAATACAGATTGGTGACGTAGCCATAGAGTAGCTAAAGCAATTCCAACCAAGCCATACAACGCTAGAATTACCGACGTCGACTGCTCCATCCATTGGGAGCGGGAATGTAAGACTTTTGATGGCTTCTACTGCTGAGTAGCTTTACAACGGCTTTTTTAAAGTAACTAATTTTAGCCAATTGAATTAAATTCTTACATATCAGATGCTGAGTAAGCCTGTACTCCGGATTTTCTAGTTACTTTTCCAACTGAAGAGGCTACGACACTATCGATACCAGCTCCAGCCGCTAAAGTGAAAATTCTATCTGTTACTTTCCCAGCAAAAACGAGGCCTTTTGCTCCCTCTGATTCTGCAAGTTTTGATTCCAAAGAACTAGCACCGATTGGTTCGCTGCCGGACCCATCTTCATTTACAATAACTGCTTGGTTTCTTTTCAAGCCGTCTAACATTCCTGCCCAGCCTTTGATTTCTTCAGGTGCTTCGAGAATTTCTTCTCCGCGCCCTACAGCAGCATCATCTTCTTTCGCTAAATCTGATTGTATACGAGAAACTACTTTGTTTGCAAGTTCTTTCTGTCCTAGACATTTAGTAATTACTTTTCCTTCCAGATGCTCGACTTCACGACTTTGAGGGGCTAAAGCAACGTGTGTTAATGATTTACCTAATTTGCCGCTAAGTTCCATCAGTAGAAGTTTTCCACCTCTNTCACCATCNACGAAGGCAGTGACNGTNGTTTTNGATTNNGCAAGTGNTACCAATTCNTCNTGTATTCCNGANCCCATNGTNGCTATAGCGTTTTTAATNCCNAACTTNAGTAAATTNCTAACNTCATTTCGNCCTTCAACAATNATAATTGCACTNCTNTCNGAAACTTTNGGTCCNGCTGTCATTCCAGAAATNTCTTTCTCNGTATCCANAGTTAGTACTGAACGNACTTCTTCTAATATGTTCTTAGATTCATCTTGGCCTGAGTTTACCATNTTCAATAATANTGCCTTNGCNCGATCAATCACATTTTCTCNCTTTGCNGATCTGATATTCTCNATTGCTTTAACNTTGATNACTGCCTTGCATGGNCCNATTCNATCTATTGTTTCTAATGCTGCNCCNATGACTGCCGTACTAACCTGATCGATAGAAGANGATANTGAGATTTCTCCTTGNACTTTCCCNTTNTTCTGATTCAGTGTTACATCGACATGNCCGATACGGCCTGTTCTTTGTAATTTTCTAAGTTGTAACTGNTCTCCNAAAAGACCCTCGGTTTGNCCAAATATGGCCCCNACGACGTCTTTTCTGGCGACTGTGCCGTCACAACGNATTGTTGCGTGTATGATATATTTTCCTTCTGTATTTGACATAATAATTCCTTTCCGGTTTTCGGCCCAACTAGAGGGTTTCACCCCCAATTACCTAGTAGGTTTCTGGGTTGGATGGGCGCAAAACGCCCGCGAGTGTGGCTGATTACCAACTAGTGCCCGCAGTTACATCCTTCATGAAGGCTCCTATGAATATAGAGGAATTATCAATAATATCACAGGATGATAGAGATTAAGTCATAGAACCGTTAACGATGTTCATGGTGGAACCCTCCTCGGATAGGCGAGTAGTTTTTCGAGGAGTCGTCAGTCTTGCCCTCAATGATGGAAACCTTACATTTGGTGAAAAGAGATTGATTACAAAACTCGCGAGGGCTTTGAGATTGAGCNATGAGGAACCAAAAATGATCTATGATTCGATAATACGGGCNATTGAGATTGAAGAAGGAGTGCCTTTGACNAATAGTGAAAAAATTTCAACTTATGAACAAGTTTTGGAAACATTCCTCATCCACACCGACAAAACCGATGATGATTTAAGAATCGTAGCATATTTGAGGAAAGTGTTTGAACTCAGCGATTCTGAACATAGAGCAATTCTTAGAAGTCTGGATCGTCAATTAGAAGAGATTGTACATCGTAATGTGCGCCAAAACATAAGATATGAATTAAAAGGAACTATGGATAGATTATCGGAGATTTATGAAACTCTTAGAGTACAAAAATAAGGGATTGGAATGAGCTCTGAGAATAATCTTGATGAATTTCTGAATAATCAATCAAAAAAAATACATTCTTCTGATCGTGCTTTGGCTAAACTAGTTAGGAATGCTTATCCAATTGGAGTTCCAGCATTGATAATGAAATCCAGTACTGATAGAATGATGGTTGANTCGGGTTATTCATTTATTCTAGGCACGCCTGATGAACTTCTGAGAAGCCTTGCNTCTTGGCTAATTACGGAAGCAGGAAATACACATAGAGTTCTATTGAAATTAATTAANAGATTATGGAAAAGACATGGTAGAGAGGATGTTGCTTTAGCCTCTATTTTACTCGCCAATATTGATCATAAAGGAATGGGGACAAATCCTTGGAAGATTCTGGAAGATTCCATTCATACTGTAGAATCTGTTGATTCGTTGTTGTTAAATATTGAAGAATTGTACAGAGCAAAACGTCAGCCGCCATCAGAAGAATTAATTTTGAAATGGATGAATGGAAGAAAGATTGATCAACATTTATCTCTGATAGTTATTTACTCAGGTAAAATACATCAACATGATTTCTCTGAAGAATTGATTGAGAAAATCACCTCAATTGAAATTCCTTCTGGAGATTCAATTTTAACTAGAATTAAGGGTAATTTGATTCAGAATTAAGCGTACAACTGATTGCTGATGACGGTGTCCGACACCTATGGTCGAGCGCCTGTTACCATCTGATGACCCCATAGCGGAAGAGGTCCTAGAATGGACAATTAAGAGAGATTCAAAAGATATTACACAGCTGATGAGATGGATGGAAACTACAGAAATAAGAAGAGACAGGCAAGTTTTATTGAATAGAGCTATGGATTTAATGGATGAAATACAGTATGCTTTAAATCGACTTAATGAATTAAGGTGAGTACGTGAAATCTTTACTTCTTGCGGGAGGAAAATCTAAGAGAATGGGCCAGGACAAGGCATTAATCGAAATTGATGGAAAAGCGATGATCACGAGAGTTGTTGAGGCTTTGAAAAAGGCTGATAGAGAACCAATCAGAATTGCTGTTGCGAATCCTGAAAAAATGGAAGAATATGCAGAAGTAATTGGATCTGATTATGATATTGAATGGGTTTTGGATTCAATACAACACGCTGGGCCAGTTGATTCAATAATTGAAAATCTAAAAGATCCTTTTTGTTTTAATCAAGATACAATTCAACTTGCAACTGTAGATGTCCCCTGGATAACTGCCGAAGTATTTTCCAGCCTAGAAAAATCCATATCAATAAATGATGAAGTGATAATACCAACTGATGGAGAGTTTTTGCAACCTTTGCTTTCATTAATTCGGCCGAAATTATTACTCAATTCATTTGAGAATTGGGATGGGGAGCCTTTGCATGAAATGTTTCTTAAGATTACTCATTCCCTTTTGATTGTCGATAAAAATTTGATTAAAAATTTAAACAAAGAAAAAGACTTGGAATAATCGAATGCCGTAAAAAGATTCATACCTGATAATAATTTTGTTTCCATTATGGAACAAGTGAACACTGGAAGACCGAATAATATGATGCCATTTATGAGTGCTATGAAAAGTGGTTTTAAGAACTCTTTCAGTTTATCTGGAAGAGCATCTCGATCAGAATATTGGTTCTGGGTATTAGGAGGTATGATTTTTCAAATGACTATGATTATTGGTTCAATTGTTTTAGCTATTGTGGAGATTCCTGTTTTACCTGGATTGATGATTTTAGCGCCAATACTACTTGTACCGGGTTCAATCACTCTTGTAGTTAGAAGGCTACATGATGTCGGAATGTCTGGTTGGTTCTGGTTTGTTGTATTAGTTCCTTTAATAGGTGCGATTTACTTAATTTATCTCTTTGTACAAGAAGGCGATGCGGGAGAAAACGCATACGGTGCAGTCCCAACAAATATGCTAGAATAATTAATACATAATTAAGACGTAAAAACAGATAGGCAGGTAAGTGAACCGTCTGCTTGCATGATTGGCTCCATATCTACCGACATTAGTCTGAATCCCTCGTTTTGAAGAATATTCTTTGTCTTAGGGAAACCTCCTGCAACAATTAACCTATCATTTGAATACCCTATTGTGTTAGAAGCATAGCTTTCATTATTCGGTATCCAAATAATTTCTTCAGCAAATCGTGAAATCTGACTTTCCTTAAGGTGACCTTCTGCAGCAATAACAGTACCTTCTCTAGGAGATGAGCATACTGTTGTCAGATGTAAGGTCGTATCTGGGACGCTAATTAATTCGGCATCGTATCCATCCTCTTTGATAAAAGTAGAAAGGAATTCTGCACCTTCCTTGTTTGTTCTTGTTGAAATGCCTACAAGGTATCTGTCATCAAAAAATATTATATCGCCACCATCTAATTTGGCGCCCTTCGGCATTCTAATGATTTCAGCAAAATCACTCATGTGTTCCATTACTGCCTGTTGCTCACCTTCTCTAGTAGGATGTCCCATATTCGGTATTATTGCCTTACCATTTACCATCACAGCGGTATCTTCAACGAAACAGCTATCTGGGAAATTAGGCAATTCTGGTAAAACGGTAACTTCAGTACCGTGTGCCCTAAGAGCTGTGACATACGCGTTGTGAGATCCTATCGCTTCTTTTTGATTGGGCGTTTTCGTACCAAAATAATTTGAGAGGGCTTTACTGTAATTGGAAGAAATACTCCTAACTACAGCAGATTTACGACTTCTGTCATATGCTCCCGGCACGGTACTCCGTCCTAGGGTCTGTACATAATGCTTCGGAATACGGATACAAAATGTAGTATTAAGGAAAGATGGTTTCCAAAATTCAGTAATTTCAAAGTTATTCTCCATCTTATTAATTTACATTCTTACGATGCGAAGCGCATGGAGAAGTTAGTGGAGAGTTTAGATGAGCAAGGGAATAAATTGAGTCCGGTTCTTCCATTAGGGAAAAAAAACTATCTCATAGATATAGATGGAACTGTAGGTGAAGACATACCTAATGAAGAGCCTGAAAGAATGGCAATTGCTGAAGCTTATCCTGATGCTATTGAAACAATTAACAGATGGTATAGCGAGGGACATCATATTTGTTTCTTTACTGCACGGACTGAAGATCATAGAGAAGTTACAGAGATATGGCTTGATGAAAAAGGATTCAAGTATCATTCTCTGTTAATGGGGAAGCCACGTGGAGGGAATTATCATTGGATTGATAATCATGTAGTAAGAGCTACTCGTTACACATCCAAATTCACAGATTTAGTAAAACGTAACGTAGAAATTGAAGTATTCAATGATGAATAATTCAATCGTCTCTTCGTGGTAGCAGGAACGCTGCACCTAACATACTGATAGTTGCAAGTATTCCACCAAATCCAGGTATACTTGGTCCATTAACTCCAGAATCAGAAACATAGCTATCTGACCATGAATCATACAAATCAAAATCAAAATTCGGACTCATGTTTGTAATTTCTAATGTATCGCCAGCAGAAATCATTCCATCTGCATCTGTGTCTACATACACATATGTAGAATTACCCATTTGTCCGGTTAGACTATTGAGATTCGCACTTTCTTCTACATTGCACTCGGATCTAATCTCAGAATTACAAGTCAAGAATTGGATTGAAAAATCACTTAATGGTGCCTCAAAGGTTTGATTATTCGCTACTGTAAGATCCAAATCTCTAGGCTCATCTCCCCATCCATCATTGCCAGAATCATCGTTATCATGGTCATGGTCGCCATCATCAGAGTTATCGTTATCATACTCATCTGAGCCGTCTGAACAATCTTCCATTCCATCGTTTACCCAGTCTTCTGGTATTTCTTCGCCATCGTCACACATCCACATGTCAGGTTCATTATCAGAATCATCGTTATCATGGTCATGGTCGCCATCATCTGAGTTATCGTTATCATACTCATCGGATCCATCGGAACAGTCTTCGTCTCCATCATTGACATAATCTTGAGGAATTTCTTCTCCATTGTCGCAAATCCACATCTCCGTCGTAGCGTTGTCAAAGGAATCATCTTCATCGGAACCGTCTGAACAGTCTTCTTCTCCGTCATTGACATAATCTAGAGGGATTTCTTCGCCATCGTCACACATCCACATCTCTGAATCGTCATCGTCATCATCCATTGATTCTAGCCAATTTGATAATTCATCAATATCTAAATATCCGTCATTGTTATTATCAGAGTAATTGAAATGCTCTTGTGTTTCATTTCGGTCATCATCATCTGCCCATCCACCATCTTCGTAAATAATAAAATCTTCAAACTCATTCCAACTAATTAATTCGTCTTCGTTTTGGTCTATCATCACCATAACATCGTCAGCAGATTGTTCATGACCATCGTCATCATCCCAATCATCATTATTATTGAAATCAGGTAAGCCGTCCCAATGTACTGGAATTGCTGTTTTTGGAAGTGTTTGGTCTACTGTTATTACAACTGCTTCACCCCACATTAAGGCATAATTCATATGTGATGCTGAGCCTGTTTCATTCGTCATTACCATTGAATAAGACATAAGATTTGAGTTGTCATCAATCTTAATTGATAAGTTCATGATTGATCCGGTCTCATTAGTGGTCGAAAGGTCCATTGTTTGAGCATTTGTTGTAGAGTCAAAACTTACAGAAATAGTAGCGGATTCCATGTCCCATCCCTCGTCTGTTAAATCATCTTTCGGATCTTCAGAGTCGACCCCCATATCACTAGCCATTGAGTCAGCTAACATTGGAATTACCCATTCCATTACATTAGGATTCATGTCTCTGGTCTGATATTTATCATCGATTGTTTCTGCACCCATTTGAGTAACTATCATACCATCTAATTTATGGTGTACATTTACAACTTCTCCAACCTGTATCATTGTTGTTGTAGAAGAGAACATCATTGGAACACTCATCACCATGGATACATGTGCTGCATTTGCGGACATATTTACCATCACAGTTTCTTCAACTAACATCATAGCGTCACCCATATCTCCCAACTCGTCTCCCATTGGCATTGTCATTGACATTGAATAGCCTGCAGTTGTGCTTTGATTCAACATGGATTGAATATCTATCTGCTGATTCATTGAATCCAAAAATGCATCCATTGATGCTGCATAAATGCAATCTCCAACAAGTTCGGTTGTAGCGTTTTCATCATAGTTTTTTGCTTGATTATCCATACAACCAACGATATCATCGATTATTTCTTCCAAAGTAGCTTCATCGAGGCATCCAGCAAGAGGAGTTGTCACAATTAGAAGACTGGTTAAAGCAACGATTATTTTATTCATATTCAAATCCAATAATCAATTACTTAAGAAACAATCCCCGGCAGAACATAATAACTCAGAAAGGAAAGAATAACATAATCCTCTATCAGGGCAGTGATATGAGTTCTCGTACACGTGCTATTCTTGTCAGTCTAATGATGTGTGCAATGACACTTTCTGGATGTTTACATTTGGATAATGATAGTCAAAAAATTATTGTTGATACTGAAGAAGATAATCGTGTTTTCGTAACAAACTCAGAAGGTTTGCCTGTAGAGCTCCCTCCTCTGCCTCTAAACTTTGTATTCAGTGATGTAGGAGAAGATGGTCCCGAGCCTAGTATTGGAATTACTTCTAGTGGTTGTATATTCTTTATTGCTATGGAAAAACCAATGCGATCCTGCGATCATGGTCAAACTTGGAATAATGTTGCCGATATTACCCAAGCGCCATTCACCAGCGACCCATATGGCTGGGTCGATCCAGTTACTGATCGTGTATTCAACATACACATGATGGGTTTGGAGTCAACATGGATAGGATGGTCTGATAATGATGGAGAAAGTTGGTTAGGTAATCCTCATGATTCTGGCCCAATTCCATTAAATGACCACATCAAACTTGCAACAGGGCCTTGGGTTGATGAAGGGTATGGAATCCCTGGTGGTTTGTCTCCAATTTATGAGCAGGCAGTATACTTTTGTTACAATAAATTACTTGGTATATTTTGTCATACCAGTTTTAACGGCGGTGCGACATTCGAAGTTGGTGGACAAATTTTTGGATTGGCAACTGGAGATGGCGGTTTACATGGAGCGATTACGACCGCTCCTGATGGCACAGTATATGTTACTCCAAGAGTAGAAACTCCTGCNATAATTTTCTCAAAGGATAATGGATACTCTTGGGAAACTCGTACAATGGGTGAAGATGTTGGGACGCCATATCCNNGAAAAAATTCTGAAGTNGCNACTGATTCAGATTCTAATGCTTATCATATTTGGACNGGNGGTGATTTTGGCATATATCTGTCAAGAAGCACTGATTCAGGAGAAACTTGGGAACAAGAAAGTGCACGAATCAGTCCTATTGAAGTNATATCTACNACTTTTCCCCAAATTGATGCNGGNGATCCGGGGCGAATTGCAATAACATACCTGGGTAGTGAGAACTCAAGTGAGTTGGGNNGGCTAGATATTGANGGTCAAGAATGGGATGGNAATCCTCATTACGCCAACAGTAATGTAAGTTATCATTTGTATATAACATACAGTCTTAATGCACTNGATGCGAATCCTATTTTCCATACCGTGAGAGTTTCTCCTGATCCAGTNCAAATCGGAAGCATATGCCTCAATAGTGGAGATTGTAGAGATATTGGNGGNTCAAATAGAAACTTACTNGATTTTAATGATNTACATATNGATAAAGATGGNAGAGTATACGTTGCATTCGCTGACGGATGTACCGGAGTTTGTGCNACAGGAAATAATTCTCAACCNGAAGATTCGCGCAGTAAAACNGGAGCCATGTATTANTTGGGGAGTGGNCCGAGCCTGTTCGANTCAATNGGTAATTTAGTTGAATTTGGTACNGATATATGAAAATAAGATTGCATCANTTTCTCTCTAAATGTGGTGATTTTTCCTCTAAAAGNGATATCAAAGAAGCAATATGGAATGGAGAAATTCAGATTAANGATTCAATAGTGAANAATATTAAGTTTGAATTTAATCCGAATACAAAAATTGTATCTTANCGAGGTAAAATACTAAAATTACCTATANTAAACCATTATTTCTTAGTNAATAAACCATCAGGATATATTTGCTCNAGATTGAATAGTCAAGAAAAAGAGTTNGGGAAAAAATCNATATTCGAATTATTTGAAAACCAACTANCGAAAAATATCTATCAATCATTAGTCACNGTTGGGAGATTAGATGAAGANACTACTGGACTGTTATTNGTAACAACTGATGGGAAAATAGTAGAAAAAATAACAAATCCTGAAAATCATATCCCAAAAAAATACTTTGTTAGAACCGATTTAGAAATTACTGAAGAAGAAATTACAGCTATCAGAAAAGGAATTAGGATAAAGATAGTTGAAGAACATCATACTGAAGAATACATATCAAGGCCTGCTAGAATAACNCTTCAAGATGNNGACGCCGCGATATTGACAATTGATGAAGGAAANAAAAGGCAGATCCGAAGAATGTTCGATACATTAGGCAACTATGTAGTTTCAATACATCGTTTGGCGATTGGAGATTTGATTTTAGAAAGTTATAATGTACAAAGTGGGAAATTTAAAGAAATTTCTAAAGAAGAGATTTTACNTAAATGCTTCTAATTCAAACACCTTTTGAGCAGAAAGTGTCCAGAACTTTTGGGTATAATTGGTGTTCGATTTTTTTAACCCTCTCCTGTAATTCCTCTATTGTATCTCCATCTAATATTTCGACTTCTTCTTGAGCAATTATCTCTCCAGTATCAACTCCTTCATCGACTAAATGTACAGTGCAACCAGTCATATTTGCACCATCTTCTAATGCGTCTCGGTGAGCATGAGCACCCGGATATTTTGGCAATAAAGATGGATGAATATTAATCAGCTTGCCTTTCCACTTGCTTACAAATGTGGGTGTCAAAATTCTCATGTAGCCACTCAATACCACAAGTTCAATGTCATACTCGATTAATGTATCATGAATAAAATTCTCATGCATTATTCTCTGTTGACTTTTGTCAACAGAATCTGGTAAAGAAATTGCTACAGCCGGTATACCAAAATCTGTCCCATATCGCAAACCTCCAGCATTCATATTATCTGAAATAATTAATTTTGTAATATGAGGACTTTGGTTTGATTGCTGGTGATTNAGTAAAGCTAGTAGACCTGAACCACTACCAGAGATTAGAACTGCAATTCGTAATGGGTTTTTGATTGAACCTTTACGAGGACGTAGGTATGGTTCACTCATACATGTCGGAACGAGTGNTTCCGCTTGATAGTTTGCAATTNTCTGAAGAAGTAAAACATATTCATTTATGTCATAATGATAGGTCGGAGTTCTGTGGACAGATTAGAAACTGTGGACCAAGTGGTCGAAAAATACTGTGTTTCTAGCAGCCCTTTGAAAAGCAAATTATACATAGGTACGGGCTCATTATTCATTCTTTTTGCAATAATTGGTATATGGGTTCCTGGTTGGCCTACGGTATCATGGGCAGTTCCTGCTGCATTCTTATTCTCATTATCTAGTGAAAAATTATTTAGAAAAACCTTAACCAATCCCTATTTTGGAAATGCAATTTTTGATTATTATGCTACAGGGAAAACAATACCTAAACATGCTAAGTATAGTGTGGTGATTATGATTTTAGTAATGACTTCTATCTCATCTTATTTTGTATGGCTAGTATCTACAAAAGGAGATGGGGCATGGAATAATATTTCTTCATGGAATGGAGCAGATCCTGGTTTCGGAACAGCAACGATAATGATAGTGGGATTAATTGGTATTTGGTATGTCGGAATGAAAGTTAAGACTCGAGAATGAAATTTTCACAGAAATAATAAAACATTACTTCATACGTCAATTCTAATCTCAGTATATATGAAACCGGTCTTTTTAACTTACGTTTTGCTATTCTTGTTTTTATTAGGTACTACTATNAGTACCCCAGTAATATCAGAAGAAGGAGAAAGTGTTGTTCTTGAAGAAGAAGTTATAATTACTGTGGATAGTACAAATTTACAATTTTCGCCATCAGAAGTAACAATTACTGAAGGAGATACTGTTCGTTTCTTCTGGCAGGGACAACTTTTAGCCCACAACGCAGNAGAAAAAAATGGTATCTTTGATTCTGGGGACCCTGAAAGAGATGTCGATTATTCATTNAAATTCGAAGTTGGAACAAATGGAACNTATGATTTTGTTTGTGAACCCCATGAGTCGGCTAATATGGTTGGAAAAATCATAGTTAATCCATTAATAGTAACTGAAGAAGAAGTAGAAGAAGAGGAGAAATCTGTACCCGGTTTCTCCGCAATATTACTTCTTACTTCGTTGATTACAGGGGCAATTGTTAGCAGGAGGGCGGAAAATGGAAATTTTTAATTCAAGTAATATCCCTGAATTGAAAGAAGGAGAGGCTATTGTGCCTTTATTCACGTTAGATACGTTTCTTCTGCCGGAAGATCAAATGATGATGAGGGTGTTTGAACCAAGGTATAAACAAATGCTTGATGATATTGTATTAGATGGATTACCCTATGGTCATGTAATTTCAAATCTATCAATGCCTGAATTAAATGGTGTATCAGTACCTTATGATGTTGGAGTACTAGTAGAAATTGATCAATTTCAAGAACAAGGTTCAAATTTACTATACTTAGCTAATGGAGGTAAAAGATTTCGTATTAATTCACTTATTGAACCAGCTTTGGAGCCAGAATTTTTCAATAGTATATTTCCATCAGTCGATGAACTGGTTGGAGAATACATCGATGAGTGTCCAAAAGGGAAACTATACGTCAGAGGAATTGTGGAAATTGTGCCAGAACTCACAGGAGAAATTAATAATGAACGATGGAATTACATTCTTTCACTTTGGAAATCATATATTGAAATAATCGCTGAAATTAACGAAATGGAAGTTACAGATCTTGATATTGATAATGAAGTGAATAATATGTTTCCAATCCCAGAAGTAAAATCGTTATGGAAATTAGCGGCATTAATCTTGGATTCTATTGAGGGTCAAACATTATCTTTGAAAGCAGAAAATGTAGAGGAAATATGTAGTCTAATTGAATCAAATATACAAAAGAAAATAGCTGCAGTCAGACTATTTAGACAATCTAATGAATAGGTCTGATGNAAATGAGTAAAGATAAGGAATTGAAAAATATTGAAGTTTGTTCAAACTGCTTCAGTCCACGTATTGTGCCTTATATGGGCTATGAAACTGGGAAACGTTTCATATGTCAAGACTGTGATCACATTAGTGTTGTAACAATAATTTTTGAGACTTTAGATGAATTAGTAAAAGCCCTAAAACACAAGAGAGATGGTTAGTTTAAGGCTTCCATAATATAGAATATCCCGCTAGAAATTATACCAAACATTACCATGTTGTGAATTTGGGATGAT
>PCAW01000040.1:0-12258 GCA_002730775.1 Methanobacteriota archaeon
ACGAGTTCTTTGTGCGATCGCGTTAGCGTCACGCTCGATTTGGAAAAGAAGTCCTTTGAACTTCTCAACAGACCAACGACCGTTGGAGTCAACGTCCAGGTCGAAGATACCGGAAGTGGCGGTGTTAGAAACAGCACCTTGTTCAGCTACCTTGTAGATAGTTCTGATAACTTCACGGTTGATCTCAGCCAAAATTTCGGTTGAGAGGATGTTAGCCAGTTCGGCTTCAGCGTTAAGACCGTGAATAGCCTTAAGGTCCTGTGCCAGCTCCAAGCTGTACTCGGCCTTCAGGGCTCTAGACTTAGCTGTAACAGTAACTTTCTCAATCGAGAAAGCCATCTGGTTAAAGGCGTTATTGCCACTATCCAGTGCTTCAGAGTCTTGGGTCTTCATACCCTGTCCAACTACATAACCCTCGGAGTTGGCGGTACCAACAGGGTTAAGGACAGAGGGGTTAGAACCGGACTGGGCAGTTGTGCCAAGACCAGCTTGAACGTCGGTCATGCCACCGGTCAGATCGAAACCAGCGTCCTGACCAGAGAATGCTGTATCGACTTCGTCGAAGAATGTCTCGTTACCAGACTGGTTCTCATAACGGGATCTCATTGCGAAGATGAGTCCAGTAGGACCGTTCATTGGTTGAACGCCAGCCAGGTCATAAGCGACCAGGTTAGGCATTGCGCGTCTGATCAGTGAGATCAGAACGGGGTCGAAACCTGCAACAGGACCTGCATCAGCTGCACTACCAGAGAAGCCAGCGCTTCCGGTAGCACCAGGGTCGGTGTTGACATTGGGGGATTCCATCAGGTTGATACCTGACGAGAATGCTTGCTCCTCACGGAGGAATTTTTCTTGGTTTTCTAGCAGGACCGCGGTTACGGCTCTACGATGAGAATCTTTGATTGGATCAAGACCATCATAGTCGAGAAGTGGACTCCACTTTTCCTGCAATCTTTCGGACTGAAACATTGCTTTACCTTATTTGTTTGAATTTAATGTTGAAATCACTTTTTAAAAGCGCCCAGGGAACGCAGATAAGCGTCCATGGTTCCTGTAACAGGAGATTCGGTTGTATCTACACCCTCAGACAGAGTCTGTTGTTGGGCTGCTTTTGGAGCTGGTGCCTTACCGGAGAAATATGACTCCTTCAAGGTTTCCAGTTTCTCACGATATTCTGTATCACTTTCAAACTCAATACTTTCGGCAAGTGAAGCGAGCTTCTCTTTCTGGGTCTCTGCGAGTCCCTCAGAGATTTGATCAAGAATCGAACCAGCGGTAGACTCAGCGAGTCTCTTGTTCAGATCGACGTTCTTGTCAATTTGCTCATTGAGCTTGGTCTCCATGTCATCTAGTTTTTCTACCATGCTTTCCAGCACATCATATTTATCTTCAGGGATTGTTACATAATGTTCTTCAAAAAGACCCTTCATTCCAGAAAGGAATGATTCGGTCATTTCGGTCTTAAGACCTTGTTCGACAGCCAATTCATTCTCGGTAATCCACTCTTCGCAGACATACTCAAGATAGGCATCGACTCTTTCAGTAAGAACGTCCTTAAGACCTTCTTTCTCTTCTTCAAGTTTCTCAGAGTATTGAACTTCTAGAGTTTCTTGAATTTCTTTTACTTTCGAATTAAGTGCGGCTTCAAAAACGACCTTAGCCTTTTCTCTGAATTCCTCGGAAAGTTCTTCACCACCAAGGAGAGCGTTAACGTCTTCTTCGACATTATACTCTTCTTTGGTTTCTTCTTCAGAAACGACTTCCTCTTCGGTAGTCTCGGCCTCAGCTACAACTTCCTCTTCGGAAGCTTCAGCTTCTTCTTTGGCCACTTTCTTCATTTGATCTGCGGCTTTGGCACCTCTGTTAACTACATCCTTGACAGTTGCGATCTTAGGCTCTCTGAGCTTTGCCGAATCATCATCAGGTTTGTAGTTCTCAGGGGTTGGACCACCGAGATCTTCTACACTACCGAGCTGTGTACCTGGATCAGTCAACTTAGGCATTGACTCAGCAGGTTTAGCGTTCGCATTCACAGCAGTTTTAGATTGCTCCATTTCTTGTAAATCTCCACGAGACATTGTTGAACTACTCCGATTAACCGAATTTAATCTATATTTATTTATAAGTTAGTATTTTTAAGCACTCACAGGTTATTCAAGAAATTGTTGAATACATCGAGTTTCTTTTCATCAAGCTCACCCTGTGTTACCAGAGTGTTAATTTGTTGGTAAGTTTTTTTAGCCAGGGATTCGCGAAGAATACCACCATCCCATACCCATTCTTTACCTTCCATGATACCTTCAACGAAAGCATCTGGTGCCGAAGGATCAGCTACAATGTCGGCAGCGGTTGACAACATGAAGTCATCACCAACGACATTTACGCCTTCTCTCGTTTGTTTAAGTGATCCGATACCTCTTGAAGAAACACCCAACTTAACGCCTTCGTTAATGAGGGACTCTGCAATCTTGCCCATTGGAGTAGAAAGGATCTTTGCCTTACCAATGAAGTTTGTTCCATTCTCTTTGAGTGAAACAATTTTGTGACTGACGCGGTCCAAATTAACAGTTGGTCCATCTGGGTGTCCGAGTTCTCCAAGAGCTCTCCCAGAATTGACATTACTTTCTGTGTACCTTTGGACTTCTCTTCTCAGAGTCTCCATTGGGTACATACGACCATTTCTATTCTTGAGGTTTCCTTGAAGGAATATACCTTCAATAAACATGTTTTTCTTACCGTTGCGTTCTTCAACGATAAAATCAACTGATTCGATCTCTTCTCTGATAAGTTTCATTAGATTTACCCTGTGTAACCCACTCTTGCACCCCTTACAGTGCCTGATGCATACAGAACTTCAGTATGTTTTTTTTCAACATATTGAACAGTTCCTGTAGGAATCGTAATAAAACGTCCGGTTTGACCAACTACTGTCGCGACACCGACAGTGGCAGATGAACCAGAAACATTTACTACCCTCACCACCGTAGCCTCACCAAAGGAGGTAGCGGCTCCAGCTGTAGTAGGGACAGCAATTTCAGTGCCAAATATCGATGCCTTAGCCATTAGTAATCCCTAGTGTATGGTTTTATTTATTCAACTTCGCCTTCAAGTTCAGTAGAAACTTCAGTTCCTACCTCTTCTTCGCCACCGTCAAAAACGGATCCAGCGATATTTGGTCGAATATTCTCAATTTTTCCTGCCGCCTTGGCAAAAAGAATATCTTTAATTGAATCACTAATTTGAGAAGGACTCTCATCCTTCACCAACAAGTTCATAAGTTCATCCATAATTATTATTAATAATGTTTTAGTTATTTAGATGTCGCCACCCTTGGGTTTTGGGGTTTCTTCTGCTTCGGGTTCTTTTGGACCCTCACCACCACCTTCAGCAGTATTCATCTGGCTTTGAAAATCAAGTTCTTGAGATGCCATTTGCATATTCTGAACTTCTTTAGGATCGATGATTGTACCATCAGCGATTTCTTTTTTCATCATCTTATCCTGTTCTTCAATCTCAGCATCAGTCTGTCTGAGAACGTTTCTTCTAACATACTCCTGAGAGTAATACTTACCAACATAAGGTTCAGCTAAACCAGCAAGGTTCAACCTATTCTCAAAAAGTTCCGACTCTTTGAGTTCAGAGAAGTGGTTATCATAGAGGAAGTCATACTGGATGTGATCACCCATGTAGTTCCAATCCTCAGTTGTAATCACATTCTTAAGGAGGAGTTGAGTTTTCAACATGTCACTAAACATTGCTGAGAACCTTTTTCTCATTCTTCCAACAAACTTGGAGAACTTGATCTCATCCCTCAGGATTTCAGAAGAACGACCCAAGGAGAATCCACTATCTCCCTGAAGTCTTGTTTCTGGTACATTCAATGAGCGATAAAGTTTCTTCTGGAAATATTGGATATCAGTAATCTCCCCAAGGTTTTGACCACCAGGAAGTGTGGAGATTTCAGTTCCCCTACCCCCCTCACGTCTAGGAAGCCAGAAGTCCTCCATCATAGACATATGTTTTTTGTCATCTCTAATCTCACCGGTATTTGCATCATAGACTAACTTGTTTCTATAACGCATCATTACATCTCTAAGATATTGTTCTGCCTTTACCTTAGGTAGATTTCCTACATCAATATAAAAGATTCTACGTTCTGGGGCTCTCGAAAGTCTGTAGATAACCAAAGCATCTTCAATCATCATCAGTTGATTGAGTGGTTTAATTGACTTGTGGAGCCAAGACAGAGTTGATCCTTTATTTCTATCTACTAGACCAGAAGTACAATATGTGACAGAGTCACGGGTCATCTTAACACCCTTTGCACTTCCAGCAGTGAAGGAACTGGCAATCGAACCTGCCTTTGTATTGCCAGGAGTATAGACAAAATACTCTTCTAGTTCTGGGAAGTTATAACTCTGTGGGTTGTCCCTACCACCTCTTTCAAGATTGTTCAGTGCATCTTTTGGATTCTTTTTGACTTGACGAATGAACTTCATCTTCGACGCATCAATATACCTCAGTTCCTGAATACCAGCTGAGGGGTCTTTTTGGTCGATGACCTTATTGTAATATAGTCTTCCGTCGATATACCAGTTGCGGAAGATTTCATGAGCTTTTTTGTCAAAATCAAGAAGTTCAAGAATATATTTAAACTCTTCCTTGATCTTTTTCTTGATGCCATCACTAGCATTTAAGTTTTGAAGATCAATCGTTACAGGACTATCATTCGTGTCCGCCACGATCGCTTCATTTACAATATCTTCGATCGCACTATCACACTCAGGATAGAGTGCCATTGAACGATATCTACGAATTAGATCATTTTCATTTTTATAAACACCCTCAATATCTACAAAACTGCCATAAAACCCCGAAGAGACGTAGTGGTCCGTACCATCATTATTACTTGGTGGTACTGGAGATACTACACTCTCCGGGGTCTTTTCATTATCTTCAATTGAGAAACCAAATAATCTCGCCATTTCAAGTAAATACTAGGATCTATCTCCTAGTATTTATAACTCAAAAATCACGCATCTGCAGTTCCAGTTGCGACAGATTCATCAGTAATGGAACCTGTGTTAGCACCTTCACCAGCTGCGGTCTCATCGGATTCACCAATAGTGAAGTATTGAACCTGGAAGGTTACAGTGAATTCTTCAATTGTGTCAGCACTGTCATAACTAAGTGCAATCTCACTGATCTCAGAAGGCCAAATGTCATAGAACTTATAGCTCCTCAGAACACTGACAGTTCCTGGACTATTCTTATCCGAGAATGCCTTGTTACCACGACCTAGTTGCTTGACATAACCATTGGTCATGTAAGAGGTTGGATTAGTAACACCAGTGTTGTCAATTAAGTTCGATACAACATCACTCCACTTCTCAAAAGCGGTTCTCAGAGTAAAGTCCTCATCGTTGATGATGGTGACTGTCCACTCAGCGAATGTTCTATCACCAGCGACTTTCAGAGTTCTACCTCTAAAAGGAACACTGATTGGATTCACTGTTGAAGCTGGAAGTTGAGCTGCTTTACACAAAAACTTAAAGTTTTCTGTATAAGCAGTCCATGGATCTGAGGTATCTGTATCTCCACCTTCGCCACCGCCAGTAGCATCGACCGCACCAGTTAGTGCTGTTGGAAATGAGGGAATTGATACCTCAAATAGATTGGGACGGGCGCCGCCGCCCGCCAATTGTGTTTTGAAAGATGATAATGTTCTTACTGAAGCCATTTTAATTGTTCTCCGTTAGTTTAGTTAATATTATGATCAAACAGTTCCGACTACTTCGGAGAAGTCAACACCAGTTCTGGTGGCAACAAAGGTAAGTGTGATGAAGTTGATAGACTTCGTAGGTTTCAAGAAGATGTCTGCTCTAAACTCATTGTTATCAATGAGGTCGGGAGTGTTGTTTGTGTTGTCACATTTAACTACAAAGTCAAAAAGACCTCTCTTTGCTTGAACATCACGGAGGAAGGGTTCAACAGCGTTCACGAAACCAGATCTTGTAGTCTGGTCGTTGACTTCAAAGAGTCTTGAATTGGCTGCCTGTTCGATAGTTTTTTCAACCGTCAGGAACAATCTTCTTACGTTTATTCTATCAAAAGCGGAATCATAACCAAGTGCTGTCTTGTCACCAAACAGAACAATACCAGCACCTGGTTTGTTCATGATTGGATTAATTCTATTACTATAGAGTTGGTCTCTCTGTGTCTTACTTGGGTTGTAAGCCAACTTGACCGCGTCATTGATAGCTCCTCTTTGGGTACCAGCTGGTGAGAACCAAGGGAAGGATTCAGTGTCAGTTCTAACCATTGCTCCTGCAACGTCTGGGTTGCATGGGACGTAGACAAACTGATTATTGAATCTATCAAAAGTATACTTCCAACCACTGTCAAATACAGCGTAGGAGGAAGATGTCAGAGGTGCATAGAACTCAAGAACGTTCTGTACTTGTGTTGCAGAAAGAGTCTGACCGACAACGTCATCTCTGTGTGGGGAGATAACTGCTATACAATCCTTTCTAGACTCGGCAACCTGAATCAGTTTGTTAGCCTTAGCTTGGGAATTGATCTTATCAGGAAGACCGGGACCCATCAGGAGGAAGTCAACAGTAACTTCTGCGTCATTCGAGAAGACTTCATAAGAAGTTTGAAGATCTCCAAGTGTTGCTGGGAATCCACTATTTGATGTATAGTTTTGACCACCACCAAGAGTGTATGTCTTATTGCCAATGGCTGAGAAACTAATATTTTGTGCTGCTTGTCCCCAAGCTCCACCACCAGCTGTGATTGGTAAAGTTCCAGAACTAAAGTCAATAGCTTTTGGACTTGTACCTTGAACTGAGTCTTCAGCATTAGAGGGACTATAACCAGCGAAGATATACTTAGAACCGTTAATCAACGCGTTCTTGTAATATGTCCTAGTTGGTGCTTCACCATCAGCTACAGCATCAGATGCCTTAGAAAGGAAGGTGTGTTTCTCAAGAATATTACCTTGAATACCAGTGACACTACCACTGTCGTCAATAACTACAAGGTGGAGTGAGTCACCCGCGCCATTTCTAGAACCAGTATAGTTAGAATCAACTGGTCTGCCAGCGATTGTGTTCCAGAAGATTGGGTTATTGGTACCAATTGTTTGTTGATCATACCAGTCAAGTGCTGTTGTAACTGGGGCTGTATAACCGGTTGTAATACCTGTTGAGTTTGTAAAGATTAGTTGATTAGTTGCAGCGAACGCTCTAGTGGAGTCATTCTTAGCGTACTTAACTTTAGTCTCTGTACCAGCGGTGTCAACTCTCGAAAGAACTCTAACGTCAATCGAACTAGAACCACCAGCGTCTGTGGTAACACCAGTAACGATACCTTTAATGTAACCATTGAAAGATGATGTTGTACCAGCACCAGCAATAGCACCAGTGACAGCGGCTGTAACAGCAGTACCGACGACAACGTTAAGACTACCACCCGGTGCTACAGTATTGATACCCAGTGTTTGGTCTGCCGCGTTATCAATAAAAGCAACCTTCAATCCGTTAGCCCAGGTTCCGGGGTTCTTAGATGCGTAGTAGTAATTAGCAGCTTCCTGATAATTCTCTTCGTAATCGTCGTTGTTTTTGATCTTCAGTGTTGTAACATTATCAACACCAACACCAGCGTTTGCGTTTTTCAGTTCAGCGCCATCTGTTCTGATAACCGAAAGAACTCCACCATATGTAAGATACGATGAAGCTGACAACCAATATTCGTATTGTCTATCTGTAGACAGAGGTTTTCCAAAACCCTCCAATAATTCAGCTTGATTGACAACCTCAATTGGTTGGTCAATGGGACCGAGTTGGAAGGGTCCAGCAATAGCACCAACTGCGGCACTAATATTATCAACTCTTCCAACTGTTAAGTCAATCTCTCTGGTAAGAATACCGGGAGATAATTGAGGAGTCGCCATGTTTTTGATTCTCCCTAAATTGCTCAAGTTTAACTGAAATTATTTAGAGTTATGTGTATTTTCAGGGGGTAAAACGGGACGAAAACAAGGACAAAGTGACTACCAATCTGGATATTCCCAATCATTCATTGGTGATTTCTTCTTTCTGTCTAGAACAACTTTCCTTATGGTGCATTCCTTACAAATGTACGAGTATGATGATGCTACCGCTCCCTTATCCTTTCTTGTTCTATAAAATCCATCTATCAAATTCTTAATCTTATCACAAGATCTGCATTTTCTATCAGATAAAAGTAAGTGTCCTAATTTAAACTGGCCATCCAGATCCATAACCATCCTCTTTTATTTTTTCAAGTTTCCACAAAATGTATTCAATGGTCGGAACACATTGTGGATTCCAACCAACAAATCCTTTTGATTCTTTACTCGGAAGTTTCCAACAGGGAGCATCATCATTCTCAAGATCTAATGATTCACGATATGCATCATTACCCATCATTATAACTGCTCTTTCTGATTGATTTAAAAAACAGAAAGAATTAAAACACTGGTGTTTAATTATTTCAGGAAGATTCATTTCTAAGACGATTGATGAAGGGAACAATACGATCACGTTTTTCGTATTCTTTTATTAGACGTTCGGATTGTTTTCTATCTGTGCCACAGGGAGCATTTCTAAGACAGATTAGAATATGATCATGATCGCTAATCTCTGGTTTGATGGTAAACCCCCACTTGTCTAATTTGGGAATTACTTCTTTATCGATGTCGTGTATAAATTCACTCATTATAGGTAGTTCCACATGTAGTCCATTCCTCCTCCTTTGTCGCCATATTCATCGGTAAACCAACGGTCTCCTTCATCATCCACAAAAGAATCAACATTGAGTCCATCGTTAATAAAACCGAAGGGTGCCATATCTTGTTCAATTTGGTTCTTCTGTTCTTCATAAAGTCGTTTCCTAACATCTTGATCTGTAAGTTCTTTGAAGTAATCTTGAGCCACTAACCAAGCATAGATGACAAGACACATAGCCAAGTCATCATTACACCCTTCTTCTGCCTCAAATGAATTATGTTTAGAGATAAAAGTAGTTAGTTCTGAAATAATTTCATAGTCATTCATGATGAGTTTATCTTCCTCAATCATAGTTTTCAGATTAAGTGACCCGATTTTCTTGACTGTCTTGGACATTTTAACGCCAAGTTGTGTTTTTGTCCCAGAAAATCCCTGACCAACGACTTGACCAGCTCTACCTCTCATAGAACACATCAGTAGGTTCTGATACTCAAGATCGTATTGTAAAATACTTGCCACCTGGTCACCAACGTCATTGACTTCACATAATATGAAAGCTTCATTATAACTCTTGGCTACATCATAGATGACACTAGGGAACAACATTGGTTTGATCATGTTATCCCTATACTTCGCCACAACCTTGTGTGGGAAAGTAGTTATGTCAACAACAACAAAAGCAGAGTAATCATTACCAACACCCCGTGCAACGTCAACAGCAATCGCGTAATCATGTTCATTTTCTGGTGCTACGTGAATATCTAATCCGGCGTTTGACTTACGCGGTCGTTCAAATACTAAAGATTTTAACTTACTAGGTGCAATCAGTGTGTCAACAGATCCTAAGAATTCACATTCAAACTCAATCTTAAATTGTTGTTCTGATGTGTTGGCAATAGTTTGTTCTTTCCAGACAGCATCTCTACCAGGAACTTCTGACCAGTGAACATCCGTGGGAACATATTCATTTTTATTTCTCTCCGCATCATGCCACATACGGTAGAAATGATTCATACCATGTGGGGTGGAAACGATGATTACTTTCGTTGATTTACCAGAAGTAATAGTAGGATAAACAGATGCAAAGAAGGCGTCCGCAATATGGTTTGGAACGAAGGCGAATTCGTCGAGGAAGAGAATGTTAAACGACATGCCTCGGACAGCACTTGCAGACGTAGAAGCTGCCAATATCTTACTGCCGTTTTCGAGCTCAATGTTTCCTTTGTTCCAGACGAGGATGCCTTGTTGCATCCATTTGGGTAGGTTTTCATATGCGGTTGCAAGTCTTGATAGGAGCTCCCTAGCAGTGGTTGCTTTGTTAGCTAATATTCCTATATTAACACTGTCATTAAAAATTGCATAGTGAAGAAGGTAAGATACACAGGTAGTGGATTTACCAGTCTGTCTTGGCATCTTACAGATATTAAATCTGTGATTATGAAATCTATTAATTAACTTCTCTTGAAAATCATAAGTTTTGAAAGGTTGAAGTCCATGATCCAGAGTCACAATCTGAACATAGTTCTGTGCAAAATACACAGGATCATCCTTACATTTAATATACTCCTCAATTTGTTCTTGTGTAAACTCAATTGGAGTATTAGCCTTCTTTAGAAGGGGATTACCAAGATATACATTATCAGCCATAAATCAATCAACAATTCCAAGCTCTAAGTGATTTGTTTATCCTGCTATCAGGATCTCTTGAAGTTTTAGCAGACGTTAATTTCTTCTTCATACCCTTCATTCTTGCACAAAAACTCTTTCTACGAGGGTTCCCAACTTTTTTTGAAGGTGCCTTAAGATCGCTTCCTGGGTTTTCACGTTCATACGACTTTCTACCTTTTTCATTCAATCCTCCTGATTGATTCTTACCAGATTTCTTTGTCCAGGCTGCACTCTCTTCGATGTCAGCCTCTTCAGACTTTTTTAGTTCGTACCCCTCTTTCTTCAGTTTCTCACGTTTGGCTTTAGACTTAGCGAGTATTCTATCTCTAGCTGCATCTCTATCACTTTTGGGGATAGGTGTAACAGCTCCTACCTTCTGATCAATGTCACCAGGGGCATAACCCTCATAGGATGTTCCCATCGGTTTGACATAATTATTGTTAGGACCAGGTTTAGCTCTGTCGCCGCCACCAGCAACTAACATAGTGTCACCAGGTTGTCTTAGAGCCAGATCAAATCTCTGAACCATACATCCGGGGTAGATCTTCTCAAGAGCTGCTGTTACTTCCTGTCTGGTAGGTTTCTTTACTTCAGGGAAGAACAACTTGATCATCATAAATTTACCTCTCCAGGAAAAATTGACGAGATAAACATTACCATTCTCATTAATTCTTGTTGATTCCTCAATAGACTCTTCTTCAACTGCAGTTGGATTAGAAAGTTTTTCAAGAACTCTATTTTTCTCATCAACTACTTCAACTTCTTCTTTTTTGACACAATTTGGGTATCTCTTACCAAACATAGTCTTCATACCTTTCTTCTCATATCCTTTCCAACATGCTTCATCAATAACTTCTACTTCAATACCAGCATACTTCATAGCTGCAATCTGAGTCTCAGTGAACTCAGGAAGGTCATAGAAACCTTCAAATCCTTCTTTCTTAGTAGAATTACCCCAGTTAGCTGCACCAACTTTACGACACTTCACCAATGCACCTGATGCATAAGCTGAAGGCCATACAGAATAACGAGACTTTACCTTAGTATAACAAGCATCTTTAGTCCCACTACCTTTGGTTTTCTTGTCTTCTGCTTCGTTAAAGGTTTCTTCTTTCATTTTCTTCTTAGGTTTATCAGTAGAAACGTAGGTTGGTTTTGCTGCTCCAGACTTTTGTTGTTGTCCAGGGTCTTGTCTTGACTTTCTTGTATCAGCTGATCGAAGTTCTTTCTTCGACATACTAGCTTTCTTAGACGAAGAATAACACTTAGGTGTTCCTTTTTCACCAGGTTCATTAGCACAAGGGGAACCATCAGATTGAACCCAACCGGGTTTACCATCTTTTGATTTAGATTTACCAAACCAATCTCTGAGTCCCTCTTCGTTAATCATTTCACTCTTGAGTTTCCTAAGAGTTATTTATAATCTTATCCATCAAGTGCTACAGTAAGACCAAGAGACATTCCTGGGAGTGATATCCAAGAAGTACCATTATAGAATTCCATCTTTTTGGATGTTGAATTATAAATCATTGCTCCTTCACTAAATGAACCAGCATCTCTTTGTGTTGTTGTATAGAATGGAGGATAGAAAGCAGTTGTTGCCTTTAAAGTGGCAGCAGTAATAATTCCCGTTGTATTGATAGAGACTGTAGTACCAATTCCAACCGAAGTTTCTTTACCATCTGGATCTTCAAATTTTATCTCACCTTTATTGTCCTGCTTAATTGTAACTGTGGTTGCAGTACCAATGATTATCTCATCTACACCTGAAATCTTTCTGGCATTTGGATCAAGAGTAATTGACCCTGTACCAATTGTCAGAATGCCTGTGACT
>PCAW01000041.1:0-12858 GCA_002730775.1 Methanobacteriota archaeon
CGTTGTCAGTATCTGCATTGTTCATGTCTGTTCCTGCAGCCTGCTCCTCGGCATTGGTTAGTCCATCTCCGTCCCAATCGGCGCCACCATCTGATGGGTCGAGTGGGTCGGAACCGTCAGCTTGTACACCAACTGAACCTGCCATTAGCACTAGGAGTAGTGCAATCAACATACTCATATTTTTCGTTTTCTTCATTTTTTTTACTTCCTTAAAATTTAGTTATAGAGTACCCGCTGTTCTCTCTTTCCGATAATGCTCACGCATGGGTTATGATAAACTATTATTCGGGAGAGCTGGTATTATTAGAAAAAGAGTTGAATTTTGATTAAGAATTATTATAAAAACGCTATACTGCGCCTTTTTTTATTTCTTAAAAAACTATTTTAATTTATTCAACTCCTCCTAATTTCGTATCCAATCTCGCGGGCTTTCATAGGGAACCCTCTGTTCCCTCTAAGTTGAGAGGTAGGTATACACTATTTCAAGGATTCCCGAATTAGTATCAAGGAGATAGTTTTGATAATTCTGCATTAAAACGTGCTGAACCTAAGAAATACAAGACGGGGGTGGAGATAGTTCCGATTACCAATGCGATAAAGAATAAACCTGACCAGAGTTCGATATCGTTACCCAATGTAAAGTATAGAGTCCATCCAGTTAGAAGGGCGAGCCAAAGTCTATATCTTCTACTAAAAAGTGCAAATCTAGCTTTAACTAAATCATCAGAATATAACTGAGGGACTTCATGTTCATCTGCGAGATCGTGCTCAATTGCACATCTTGCACATACAAGATAACGAGGACCATTACCGCTCACAAATTGATTCTGAGGATAATTTTGTTTACACAACCTACAATATGCCATGTTCTTTCAACTTGCCCACTATGGATTGCTAATTCAAGGCTACGGTCTTCTAACCTGACGATTATTAGAAATTGGGTCTATTAATACTGATTCATGTTCAAGGAAAGACAAAATTAGTTCATAGCCTTGAGGGCTCCCCACAGATTCTGGGTGGAATTGAATTCCAAAGACAGGGAGTATTGGATGCCTAATTCCCATAACTAAATTCTCTTCATTATCCCAAGCATCACAAATCATAAATTCATTTTTTGGAATTAGAATAAGACTATTATATCTCATTAAAATCAAGGGAGAATCTAATCTAGTGTACAATCCATAGCCATCATGTTTAATCATTGAAGGTACACCATGGATAGCTCCCTTCGGAGATTCAATCAAATCCCAACCAACTGCTAAGCCCAAGGCTTGATGTCCCAAACATAAGCCAAGTACTGGGATGTGTTTTCCATCTATCACGATTTTACCTTCGACAGCTAACTTGGCTATTTCCATAGTTATTTGCGATTGTTCGGGGCGTGAAGGCCCTGGTCCAATAATGATCTTTTTAGGAGTGAAATTTTCTAACCAATATTTGATTTTGGTAGTGGAATCAGAATGAGTTTTAGGGCGACCGTCGACTATTCTCACTGAGAAACCCAACTTAACAATTGAATTCGCAATATTTTCCGTAAAAGAATCTAAATTATCAATTAGTAGTACATCGGTTGGAAATGATATATCGGAATCACCTCTGATAATGTCACCAATATTTGACCCTGTATGAGGACTCTTTAGTTTAAGCGCATTTACAGGACCTTCTATCTCAGGAATAGGTAATATTTCTACGTCTCTTTTAGGTAGTTCTTCGGTCGAAAAACCAGTCCTAAAACCCCAAGTTGAATCTGTAATTGATGCGGCTTTCCATCGTGCTTCCTCTACTTCAGAAGAAGAATTAGATCCAATCACTATACCTCCACCTGCTTGAACTCTACCATGCCACTGGTTTGGTCCAGAATGTGATTCTAATGTGCGGATTAAGATATTAAATTCGGATATTCCTGTGTTTGAGTGGAAGTGCCCTATAGACCCTGTCCATGCACCTCTTGGTGATTTTTCTATCTCATTTATTGCAGCAATCGAAGCAATTTTTGGGCAGCCGGTAATTGAACCACCAGGAAATAAAGCAGAAATTATTTTACCAAAATCAATATCAGAAATTAATTTACCAGATACACCACTGACTAAATGTTGGACTGTCGATAATGCCTCTATACGGAAATCAGACCAATGTACGCTACCTGGTTCACAAATCTTAGATAAATCATGTTTCTTGAGATCCACTAACATTAGATGTTCAGCTATCTCTTTCTCTGATGAAACCATCTCAACTTGTAGATTCCTATCTTCTTCAAGAGAGTTTCCTCTAGGATAAGTTCCTTTAATGGGTCTAGTAGAAACTATTCCTTTGTTAGTTTTTAGAAGTCGCTCCGGACTTGCTGAAGCAATGCTCCACCCATGGTCATGAACATATAGCCATGATGCGAATGGAGAGGGATTACCTTCCATCATTCTCTGAAATGCATGCCATGGATGGTCCGGCATATTGCCTGACCATTTTCTTCCATAATTTAATTGATAAAAATGACCTTGTCGAATGCTTTCCTTAATTGTGTCAACTTTTCTCGCATGGGATGCATCACTTTCAGACTCTGGTACTAAAAAAGATTCTAATGGTGAGAAGATATTATTCTCCATAATCGATAATCCATTACTTTTTGCTTCTTCTAACCAAGGATGGTTAGGGACTGAAATTATAGTTAATTGATCAGCCTTCCTATCATGTATCCACCAAGCATCAGATCTCCATAGAACCCCTAAGAGGGTTCCATCTTGTGGATTATGATCTAAGTTAATTCCAACCGACCATCTGTTTAAGTCATAACCTAGAATTCCAGTAAATCCTCCCGGTAATATTGGGTAATCAGCAATATTCTGGCATGGTAATTCTAAACTTTCAGCGATTTTTATTGCCTTTTCGAGTGTCTCAACTTGGTACTCATTCACAGTATCCCAGCCAGACAAATTATATTTCTGAACTAATACGTTTAGTAGATTATTATTACCTAATTTTATCTCCCCTTGGAGTGCAGATGAATTATCTAAGTCCGTTTCACTTAGAGGTTCAAAAAATAATATACGTACGCTTTGTAAACAGGGAAGAAAAGAGTAACCGGATAAATCTGTAACAGGGCCACCAGAATTTAAGATGAGTTCGTCATGATTCGGAAGTTTGAAACCTCTGTATTTTTCTAATAATGAAACAATAGGGTTTTCCACAGAATTAGAAAAGGTGCGAAACTCTGGTATCATATTATCAGCTCATTTGTTCTATTGATTCCCATGCATTAGATAGTCTATATTTCCAGCAAGACATAGCAGATTCATATAATCGACCGCGAGGTAACCCTATTTTCCTACCATCGATTTCACCCAAAGATTGGATACCCATTCCACTACCAATAACAATCATTTCCTTGGCCCTTAATATTAAATTCATAGTTATAATCGCAGGACTGATAGGGATTCCTGAATTTTCTAAACATTTCTTAATTTGTTCTAAAGTAATCGAATCCAAAGCACCTTCTTCGATTCTTGGGTAATAAGCGGTACCATCTATATCAAGAATGATCGGCATACATCTGTCACCATCGATTAGATTATCGTTCTCAATCAACAACGAAATATCAGCATTGTTCTCTAAAGCTAATTTTCTAGCGTCAAAATATGGTTTCCAGTCGCCATGTTTTGTTCCTCTTATTTCTCCATCCCAGATTGGGGCAGAAACCGTTATTGCCTTCAATATACTTGGCCACTTTTGGTTCAAACGAGGAATTAGAGAAAAAATCCCTTCATTGGTTATACCTATTTTTACCAGATAAGGAGGTTGATCTTCTTGGACTACAGAGGTTTCAGAAAAAGTTAGATCTCCCAATTTTGTGAAAATACTTTTTCTAAAATTATCAGGTAAAGAAAAATTAAGCCGACGGGCATGCCTCTCCATTCTGTCGAAATGTAAATTCGCAGCTAAAAGACTATCTTTACCATCCCAAGCGACTGTAGACCATACCTCAAATCTGGGGTTGCTGTTTTCGGTCATGTATGGCCGTAAACTTACATCTCTTCAAATTCTTCTAAGAGATATCACAAAATATCATCAATAAAAGAGGTGTCGATATCATCTTCTATATCTGATAATTCTTCAGCCATATCTTCAAGATCGTCTAAATCAAAGTCATCTGCTAAGTCACTTAAGTCATCTAAATCAATTTCTTCTTCATCTACAAGTAATTCATCCATAACTTCATTATCCAAATGGGTTGGAGTTGAAGAATCTATTTTAATGGGTTCTTCAAATGGTATATTTTCTACATTTTCAGGTATGAAATCATCTTCTGAGAAATCGTCATCAATTCCGAAATCTTCGTCATACATTTGTTCCTCGAGTTCGACTTCTAAGGTCCCCATCTCCCATGGCTGTGGTGCAGATCTGCCTTTAGGTTTCAACACCAATACGCCACCAAATAATATCATTATTGCAGAAATTAGAGCAATTATCATATTCATATCGCCATCAATTAATTGATTAATCCAAGAAACGCCTGAATCACCCAAGCCATCACTATCAGAACCAAAAGCGGATTCGGACCATGGTTGTATTTCTAGAGGGTCAACTGCAAGACGGTGAACTTCTCCATCAAATCCAACTATAGCGATCCAGTAGGATTTCTCGTTATTAACTGTATATTGATTACCCATTTCAGATGGTGTTGCCTGCCATGTATAACTTGAATATGGCTTAGCTACATTCTGAGAGGTGTCAGCATCACGAGTATCTTCAAATGGCGTTGAAGATAAGAAAATATAATATGATTCGATTGAAGGGTCGTTTTTATCATCCCATTCAATTTGGATCTTAGTTCCAGTACTATCCCAATAAGCAATTATTCCACCAATTTCAGGGATATGGAGGCCAGGGTCAAGAATATTTTCATTAATCAGAGCTATTGAAGAAGTTTTTATTCCTTCATCCCAATAATTTCCTGATGAGTCAACTGGGATTACGCTGACCCAGAACATGATATTAGGGGCTAATGGACTACCATCTGAAAATTGTTGAAGAAGAACCGGCATCTCTACATCCCTATCAAGAATCAGTGCTGGTTGACGGTTTGCTAAGGAGCTAAATGGGATTGTTTCTGCAAATATCCAATATTCAGAAATATCTGAAGCATCGCTTTCTTTGAATGTAACAAATACGCCGTCTCCATCATCTGATGGACGATCTGTTAACTGAGGAGGGTTAAGTCTTGAAGGTGGGAAAACATCTCCACTATTATCAGATGGAATTACCAATACCATGTAATTTTTCATATCTGAGAGGAATACATTACCATGAATATCATGAGTTGTAATTGTAACATATAGTGGAACTTCTGGTATAATTGCCGAAGAAGAAGATTGAGAAATTGTATCTCCATAATGTGCTTTATCCACTGTCATTCGAAGTTGGAAGGCGCCCCCAATTTGTTGCTGATTTAATTTTATAAGTCCGCAGGATTCAGGAGAATTTGAACAATCATTCCAAGATTCTGTTAGGTCTTCTTGATAGAAATCAGAAACCCAAATTGTATAGAATGAGAAATCGGTAGCCAAAGACCTATTCCAAACTATGTCAATAGCGGTTCCGTCATCTTCAGGATGATCAAACGCCGCTAAGCCATCAACTCTGGCTGGGGGTATGCCCACTCCGCCGTTGTTAGATTGAGGAGTTGCTTCAACAACCAATACGTTACTAAAATCTTGGTTACCCCAATCATCTGAAGCAACGACACCTATCCAATAAGTCGTATCATCTAAGAATGGAGCTTCCCCAAATGACGAAATAATTGTTGAATTGGTTGAACAATCTGAAACATATGATGAAACAGGCCAACCATCTACATTGTTCGGTGGCTGCCAACTTGTAGCAGGTAGTGCAAATATAGTATAGAATGTACAATCATCCTCTTGATTTGGAATCCAGGAAACTTGTATTTGCCCTCCTTCATCATCTGGAACATCGATAGCGGTGGTTCCTTCGATAGGCATAGGAGGGATGCCGTCATCAAGTCCTCCGGCGGTAACTATTGGACCAACTATAGTGGCATTAAGCGGATCCGATTGGCCGCTTTCATCCACACAAACTGCAGCGAACCAATATGTAGAACCAGGATTTAATTGTAAAACTGTATTATTTCCAGAAATCACTGAAATATCAAAATTATTTGTTAATGCTAAAGCATTTGTGATTTCTTGTTCAACTGCCCAGAGCCTCGTCTTAGAAGGATCCATCTCAGTACATGCAGACCACTCAGCATAAATGGTTCCAGCTGTACCACCAGAAATTGGATTTGCAGTCAACCATTCTGGAGGAGATGGAACTTCGTCAATTGGAGTTGCATTGAAAGGCCATGACATAGGCTCTCCAATTGAACCATCGGCATATTCTGTAACAATTGCTGCCCGATACTTATTGCCGTCTACCAGTGTTGACATAATTCCATTATGATCTGCTTCAGTGATTATGGCTGAAGTTTGGGACCAAAATGGAACATGCATATAGCCTGCAAAATCTTCTAATTCTTGTTTACTGGGCTCCCATACAGGGTTGGACGTAGAATCCCAAATATAGACTCTATATCCATACCATGCTGCATCTTCGGATGGTAACCATGTAGCCTCAAGAACTCCGCCACCATCATTTACACGATTATTGAAAGATGTCAAAATTGTCGGAACCTCTACTCTTTCCCAATCATAAGTAACTCTGACACTAATCGTACCATTCATTGGAGATTGCATTTGTACATGTAATTCTACTGAATTAGAGCCTGGTCCCACATTGGAAATGGCATTTTGGAATCCTGCCTCGATTGCAGGGTTTCTTCCTGCCAGATCCCATGAGCCAGAATAATTCAACGAAGTAGAACGAGCCCACACATTAGATGAGGAAACTGGACTTGTGATTGTCAAAGCTCCATTGTACATAGGTAAAATTCCAGGAAGAGAATTAGAATCATTTGGAATTGATAGAGGATCCGAAGAATTGACTAAAACTGTAGCCATACCTGGATGAGTTGTTGATGTAATATCCCATTGCCTGCCGCCAAATACAGAATAAATTGGTTCCGCTCTTCTTTGATATTCTCGTGGCTGTTCAATTAAACTTCCTTCCCAAACATGAAGTCCATCTTCTGCAACAACGTATAGAGAATCGGATTCAATAAATGCATTATTGAAACCCGACGCTGAAGTTGATGCGATTACAGAGTGAGAATTTTCTACATCTAAAAGATTAATTCCGCCAGATCCTATTAAGACTAGATAGTTACCATTCGAGACCATCTTTACAGGCGGCCAGGATAAAAGATTAGATGGGTTTGTGCCTGCTTCCATTTGCCCCATTGTGCCGTTCCAATGTACTACTGGAGCAATATCTGTGGCAACATGAACGCCCCAAGAATCAGCAGCTAAACTCAAAACATTATTACTTGGTATCATATCTATTAGATATGTTCCATTTTGGGTATCTGTATCTATATCCCAAGCAGCAACACCCGGTCTTGTTACACCTTGACCATTGTGAGAAATGAATATTGACGCATTATGATGTTGGATAATTGTAGAGTTACCTATTGTTACCTCTCGAGTTACAGAGTCTGCAAACAACATTCCTGAAACTCGATTCCCAATTAAACCATCAGAATAATCTATGGTATTCTGTATTGAATAAGTACCTTCTTCAAGGACTGTTAGGCCTGCTAGTCCTCCTGCCAATATTGTACCATTACCTTGAATCGGCCCCTCTAGGAGCATTAAATGCTCAATTACTGGTGATGGGAGACCATCATAAGAGGTGATTGGAGAATCCCATCCACTCCTTGTCATATTGTACATACCTATACCTCCACTAGTTGCAATCAATACATGATTGCCTACTTCGAGGAAGTCTCTAACAATATTACTTGGCAAACCTGCGATTAGGCTGCCTTGGCCCCAATTTTCATTATTAGTGTTGAATGATTGGTATCCTGCAGAGGTCCCAGATTCTCCCATTAGCCCTACATACATTGTCCCATCGTCGTCAATATGCATTCCATCCATTTGCGAGTGGAGAGCTGAGGATGTAGGTGTCAGGGTTCGCTGTATTGTGTCAATCTTATACAAACCACTACCTGCAGTAGTCACCCATATTTTATCTCCATCTAATTTGATATCATTGATAATATCGCCATCAAATGAATATCCATATTGCCACCTAACGCTACCATTAACTAGCTCTCCTTGTAACACAGAAGATGCATAAAATGAATTCCAACCTAAACTTGATGTTGCCCAAATATTTGTTTCATTGGAAATAATATTTAGTATCTTACCACTTGTTAGCCCTGTTAATTCATCGAAACCACTTTCTATCAAACCTGTAGAATCTAATCTATCTACTCTATTGACTCCTGAGGTTTGTCCGGAGCGCCCTATAGCATAGATAGGAGTTGTTGCTGAAGGTGCTTTAACGATTGAACAACCATCCATCCCAGGACTGAGAATCTGACCATTCAAGGTAGATGTCCCAGAGGTAATAATCCTAGAAATACCACCAGTCGTATCAAATTGATGCGCTGTTAACAATACATTGCCATCATGTAACATACCCCCAGGAAATATTCTATCTTCAGAAATGCCATCTACAGAATTTGTTAAAGTTGATAAAAATTGATCGGTATTGTAATTATATCTGTCAATTCCTACTCCTTCTTCATCAAAACCAACGTACATTATTCTATTGGTTTCGTCACAAGCAAGGGCGCGGGCGTCATTGTCCGCCAGCCCATTAGAGGTTAGTATGGAAGTAATCCATTCATCAGTAATTCCATCGGAATCATGATCTGCTAAGTCGTAACGAGCAATACCACCTTGATTGCCCCACCAATTAACAGCTCCAACTGCTATGTGAACAATATCATCACATACTTCAATATCTGCAGTATAGCCACTAGGAATTCCTGCACTACCCAAATTCCATGTTGTCCAATTACCTGTAGTGCCGTTCTTACGGATAATTTCTGAATCGGTATTGAATCCTCCTCCGCCGCTAAAACTTCCTGCCCATAAGTCATCTCCAACAATTATCATTGTATACAATTCATCATTTGCATCTGATGGTAATCCATCATTAACAACCCATGGATCTAACCATGTTTCATTATCAGGTTCCCAACGTAGAATACCATCCATACTTGCAAATAAATAATCATCCTGATATTCAACTATTCCCCTAATTGGCCCTGGTATATCTGTCCATTCATTAAGTAATGTCATTGTTTGTGCTGAGAAACGACGCAATATGTTATCACCATATGCAATCCACAACTCGCAAGATGACACATTAATTGGGAAACATTCACCAAGGAATTGAGCATTAACTCTCTCGACACTACCGATAGTATCTAGAGGTGTTTCCCACGTCTCATTAGTAACATTCCAACGGGCAATGGTTCCATCACCATCATTCCAATATTGAGTAGGTCTAATTCCTATCCATAGCTCTTCAGAAACTTGGCCTAAGCTATGAATTTTACCATCCCAACCAAGTTCTTGTCCAACATCAATAGTAGACTCACTAGAATTAGATGTTAGATTAATTCTCCATATCTGATCATTTGATTGCCACCATGCAGTTGACCTCTGAGTTGAATAATGTAGAATTTCATCAATTATTATTACATCTTGTGGGGCGGAGTTAGAAAGTGTGGGGCCACCAGAATTAGAGCCACGATTCCAGTCTATTAGCACTGTATCATTTACTACATCGATGAGAGTTAAACCAAAATCACCGCCAGCCCATATTGTATTTTCAATATGTCCTGGAATGAGAACTGTGACGTCATCGTCATCAATATATCCTTGATCACCGTCCCATGTCTGAAGCCATTCCTGACTAGTAAGATTATATCTCCCTATACCTGTATTCTCGAAACCAATATACAATATATCTTGTACTTTTACCACTCTAGCTCTTTGTGTATCATCTCCTGCAGTCCATCTTTCTACAACAGTTAATCCTGTATTTCGATTTATCAAAGATGCCCCTTCGTCATGACCTGCTAATATTCGAGTACAACAATTTTCGGAAAGGGAGCTACTGAGAGGAACTAATTCTACAGAAAAAGTCTCACTGAAACGCGCAGAATTATTCATTGGAGAAACACATTCATCCCACTCGTAAATGTTTCCTTGAATTATTGTCCAACCCGTCCAAGTACAAACTCCTCGGTTAGTAGCCGCAACTACTCCATCTGCGTCACTCTTGATATCATTGATTTTGAATGGATCATTGTTTCCACCTGGAACATCTGTTTCAAAATATTCCCAATTGGAACCATCCCATCTAGCCATTGCTTGATTTGACGTCCCCCCGGAATTAGGTACTTCCATACCAATAATCAAACCGCCATAATAATCAAGATGAAGAGAAAGTACATCATTATCGGGTAAACCACTACTTCCATCTGCATCCCAAATATCAATAATTTCACTAGTATGTCTATCAATCAATAGAATTCCAAATCCTGTTAATCCAAAATAAATTAGATCTTGGTCGACTGCTATTGGAGCGGCTTCTAAGTTATCAGCACCAAGAGATTGCCAAGATGACAAAATAGATAATTCTTGTAAATTAATTCTCATCACACCCGCGTCAGGAGTAGCGATATATGCAACACCATACCTAGTTACGACATCATTAATAAAATCAGAATCTAAACCATCTTGCTCAGTAATAACATCTGAAAGTGTCATTGAAGATGTATTGACAAATGATAGTCCGTCTTCATAATGTCCGACTACTAATATCTCAGTGTAAGAGTCGTGTGATAGAGATCTAACTGCATTAGAAGCAATGCCCTGGACAGTACCCATATACGAAGCATCTGTATTATCCAGTCTCAGAATTCCTGAGTTTATTGTACCAACCCAAACCCATCCATCTGAATCTTGGACAAACGATGTTATTTCGAAAGGATTACTTACATAATCTGAAATATCAATTGGAGAAAGCCATGTTTGAGTTGCCTCATCAAATCTATCAATTATGGTTCCTCCTGAAACCCAGATTTCTCCTTCTTCATAATCATCAACAAATATTACTTGATTCATTTGATTTGTTGAAGGGCTACTAACAAGAGTTTCTGTTCCATCATTAATTTCTCCAACTAAACGGCCCAACACACCAGAACCATCACCTACCAAAACTAATCCTGAATCTGGACTTCTTGCTTTACCCAAATTAGGCCAAGAAATAATCTCATTACCGTTTTCTTTCAGATCAAAAACTGTTAGTTGTCTCTGTGATGAAAAGAAAAGTGCGTTGGTATCGTATGTGTGTATAGTATTAGCAGCGAGGATGTACAGCCAACCTTCAGTAAGGCCGAAACCAATTACTTGGTTAGAGGACAACCAATTACTGGTTGACCATGTAGCCATCCAAGAGTTAGAAGCTAAATTGCGCCGGTCTATCCCTGCATTGTCTGTTGCAATCAATAATTGAGAACCTAATAGTTGCAAATCATTTATTTTATCAGAACTTAAAAAATTGCCTGTATTCCATAGCACATTGCTATCTACCGAAACTGAGGTTCCATTAACTCCAGAAGATGTTGAAAAACCTAGGACATGGAGGCCCTGATATGTGGAAATGTAGACCTCTTCACCTGTAGATACTATGTCAGTGGCTGTCTTAATGGCACCTCCAGGACAATAATAGTAAGATTCCCAGCTACCATCACTGGTGTAGTAAACATTGCATCCAGAGGTTGCCCAAACTGTACCATAATCATCAACCGTAATAGCGTCGAAGGTTTCAGCACCAGAAATTAATGATGTTTCCATAATGGAAGAATCGGAAAGACTGCGTTGTAATATTGATCCATTGGAAGTTCCTATCAAAAGACGATTTCTCGTTTCATCTACTGCAAGACTTCTGCCGTATACATCAGATTCAATATCGACAATTATAGTAGATGTTTGGTCATCCAAATGTAGTAAATCATCTCCCAGTAGGATGTATAATCTACCATCAACTGGATTTACAGCACTATCGAATATTTCAATATCTAAAGATGAAAAGGAAACCTTTGGATCTGCTGGGCGTAAAGCTTCCATGACTAAATCTGTTATCGAAATCCCGGTAGGTAACTGCCAACTTGTATCACTTACGGAATTAGGTTGTAAGCGAGTGTCAAGAATCCCTGCCGAATTAACATCTGGTTGATTCTCAGAAAATGAATTTTGCATACCGAATCCGCCTAATTCAGTCCAATCAAGTATTGGTGTCTGAGTATCCAGTAGTGTAATCTGCGGCTCATATGCCCACAAACCATCTGAACCATTGACTTTTACTTCAAAAGTCATGTTATCAATTAGAGCGCCGGGGGCAAAATCAAGAAATAAATCCCCATAAGCATAGGTTCCATTAGATGGATTCGCACCTTCTGCTGATAATTCAATCCATCCTGTATCATTACTTCCCCCGGCGCCCCAAGCACCTGGGATTGTACTCATAAAATCTGAATTTTCATCTAGATTTGTAGATTCAAATGACGACCACGGGAGAAGTAACATCAGAGCAACTAATACCATAGCCATCCGTTTCTGAGAGCCAGAAACCGAATCATACGCTATGCCCATAGGCCAATCGCGTCATTTTATACATTATCAAAGGATGTGGCGAATGTGCCATACATGCTCGGACATCATGGGTGATATTTCAACAATTTAAATACTCGAAAAGAGTGTATCAGGGCCGATAATATATATGATTAATATCGGATAGCATCATAGGTAAGAGATATGCCGGATAGTATACAGGGGATGTAATCCTGACAGATAAACAACTTCGAAAAGATGCTTTGGAATA
>PCAW01000042.1:0-14943 GCA_002730775.1 Methanobacteriota archaeon
CGCAGCATATAGTGTCAGTTCTGGAGCCCGCTCTAAAATTGAAGACGCAGGCGGACGTGTAATTACGATTCGTGAACTAATGAATGAAAACCCAGAAGGATCGGGGGTGAGAATCCTTGGATGAATCCGGAACTATAGTGTACGACGCTACTGATAAGGTGCTTGGAAGACTGGCTAGTGTAATTGCAAAACAATTACTTTCTGCTAGGAAAGCCGGCAATCCTGTTAGAATAATTGTTCTGAATGCCGAAAATGCTATTGTTTCAGGGCCGAGAGCTCGTGTATTAGCAGATTATGATTTTAAGTATAAATTAAATCATCCTCGCAAAGGGCCGTTTTTCCCTAGAATGCCCGATCAGATAATGAAGAGAACGGTTAGAGGAATGTTACCCTACCAGAAGAATAGTAGTGGCCGTAATGCAGTCAGGGATCTGAGAGTGATGATTGGTCGTCCGGCCAATCTATCAGGAGAAGAATTACCTTCGGGACATACATGGGGCGATACAACTGCTCTAGATCGTCCGTTACCAGTCAAGTTTGTTCGACTTGGAGAAATATCATCATCACTAGGTGTAGATGCGACACGTTGGGGAGGTCAGTAAATATGGCTAAGAAAAAAGGTAAAATTTCAGTTGAAACCAGTGGTAAAAGAAAGACTGCTATCGCGCGTGCTACCATTCGTAAAGGAAAGGGGCGTGTTCGAGTTAACAACCAACCTATCCACATTATGGAACCTGCTCTTGCACGTCGTAAAGCATTGGAACCAGTACAAATTGCTGAAGCCATGGGCCGTTTAAGCGACGTAGATATCGTCGTAGACGTTCAAGGCGGAGGTCAAATGGGTCAAGTAGATGCAATTAGAACTGCTATAGCTCGAGGATTGGTTCAGTGGAACGGCGGAGCTATTGGAGAGGACGAAGAACTGAGGAATGAATACTTAAGATTCGATCGTAGTCTTCTCGTAAATGATCCAAGACGCAAAGAACCTAAACATCAAATGGGTCGTGGTGCCCGTGCCAAATGGCAGAAATCATATAGGTGAGGTGAAGAGATATGTTGATACCAGTCCGTTGTTGGAGTTGTGGGAAAGTTATTGGCCACAAGTACGAAGAATACAAAGAAGCAGTAGTAAATGGAGAAGATGCGCAAATTGTTTTAGACAATTTAGGCATGGAAAGATATTGCTGCCGTAGAATGTTTGTTGCTCATATTGATTTAATCGATGAAGTTGCACCGTTCAGCATTGCCCGTGAAAACTGAGTTTACACTTAGGTTAGGGCTTTGAACCCAAAGAACCCCCGTTGAATTACAGGGCCTGTAGGTTAGCTTGGTCTATACTTCGCGGCTGGGGGTCGCGCGACCCAGGTTCAAATCCTGGCTGGCCCACCATTCTTCCTCAGCTTATGCAAGACATTTCTGAAGTCTCAATACGCATATTCAAGTCGCACCCCTCTTCTCAATAGATATGATTGGTGAGCGACCATCCGGTGAGGATAAGCAGTTGCTTGTTTCTTGGCTTGCTAAGCAAATTTCATACTATTCAAATCTGTATTACAATCAAGCAATATCTGAAATTTCCGATGCCGAATTCGATTCTCTATGGGCTGAGTTGAAAAGATTAGATCCACATAACCCTCAACTTGATATTGTGGGTTCAGATTCTGTTCCAGGTAGTAAAAAAATTACTCACTTATTTCCTATGCGCAGCCTAGATAAGGCAACTACAATAAAGGAAATTCACCATTTTGTTTCTGAAACTACTGCTAGTGGAAAACAGTTTGTTTGTCAGCCAAAACTTGATGGTTCAGCACTTTCTATAGAATACAGAAGAGGTAGGTTGGTTAGAGCCGCAACGAGAGGGAATGGTACAAGAGGAGAAGACGTTACTGCCAATGCTAGAAGAATTTCTAATGTTCCAGAATCCATTAATTGGAGAGGGGATTGTCATATTAGAGGTGAAGTAATAATGCCATTATCTGTTTTTCAGAAAAAATATTCTTCGGTTGCTCCCAATCCTCGTAATCTCGCCGCTGGATGTCTCAGGCAAAAAACAAAGGAATCAGGTAAAGCCAAGCCCGAAGATTTAATTTTTCTTGCCTATGATGTCAGATTTCCGGGACTAGATTCTAAGCATCCAGACAGCCCTATGCCTCCAAGTTTTAATTATGATTCTGATTCCAACGAATGGCTTTCATCTAATGGAATACAAATTGCAGGAAATACAGTTGTTAATTCAGATAACACTGAAGAATTAACTGAAAAAATTTCTTCTATTACAGAATATTGGACCGAAAAAAGAGATAGAATAGAATGGGAAATAGATGGAGTAGTGATTAAGCTTGATTTATTATCTAAGAGAGAGTCTCTTGGAATGACAGCTCATCACCCTCGATGGGCTCTTGCATGGAAATTCCCTCCTGAAGAGGCGAGTACCGTTCTAATGGATGTTGATTGGCAGGTAGGTCGAACAGGTACAGTGACTCCAGTTGCTAGAGTCGCACCAGTCACTGTGTCTGGCGTAACCGTTGAAAATGTAACTTTACACAATTCAGGAGAAGTCGATAGATTAAAAATTTCAATTGGTGATAAAGTAAAGTTAGTTCGGAGAGGTGATGTAATACCAAAAATAGTTGCAGTCATTGGTAAAGCAACAATTGCAGATATTGAAGGTAGAATCCATTCAGATGGTACACAATTTTATGAAAATTTACCTGAATATTCCCAAATCATTATTCCTACTTTTTGCCCAAGATGTGAAACGAATTTAATTCATGATGGTGCATTTATTCGATGTATAAATATGAATTGCCCATCACGTCTAGAGAGAACTGTACTTTATTGGGCTAGGTCACTAGAGCTTGATGGAGTTGGCGAAAAATTAGTCCAACAGTTATGCTCAGAAGGTCTAGTGAAATCTTTACCTGATCTTTATGAATTGAAAGTTAGTGAAATCTCGAGTCTTGAAAGAATGGGTATAAAATCTGCTTCCAATGTCATAAGAGAATTAGAATCTAGTAAGAAAATGTCGCTAAGTAAGTTCCTTTCGGCTCTCGGTATTCCGGGGATAGGTCCTGAGTTAGCTACTTCTGTTGCTACTAAAGTCTCATCAATAGAAAACCTCTTAATTTTAGTCAACAAAAGAAATGAAGAAATGGTAGAAAATAATTCTGCAATTGACCAATTAATTGAGATTGATGGTATAGGAGCTAAGGTAGCAAGCCAGATTCTTGATGGCTTGGCAATTAGGATGGACACAGTGCGCAGACTCCAATCACATCTAGAAATTCATTCTGAAGCAACGCCTTTGTCAAACGGTTCTTTAATTGGGAATACATTTTGTATAACTGGGACTTTGACACGTTCTCGTAAAGAAATAGCATTATTGATAAAATCAAATGGAGGTAAGATTGTAAATTCTGTTTCCAAGAATCTGAGTTATTTAGTTGCGGGTGATTCTGCTGGTTCAAAACTTGAGAATGCTAATAGACTTGGGGTTGAAGTGATAAATGAGAGTCAGTTAAATGAAATGTTAGAAGCAGAAGAAGTAACAAATATTTCCGAAGAGAACGCTCAAAAATCTCTGATGGACTTCTAATTAACCATACATGTTTGAAGCTTCATTAGTCGCTTGTTCAGCGCTTGGATTTAGTTGTGAAGCCATCATTTCTCTAATCTGTTCTTCTATCCTTTGCGCCTCTACCATTAACGGTTCAGAGTCTAGATATATTGTAGGAAGTAATTTATCAAGACAATTGATTATTCTTGCTGCAGCTCTAGAATCAGGTATCGTACCATTTCCGAACTCTCCTGATGCCTCTGCTAACATTGCAATACTATTCACTGATCTTCTTCTACTTTCTCCCATCATTACTCCGGTCATTCCTCCAATAATTCCCTGTTTCAGAAGTGGAATTTTTAATTCATTCAGCATTTTGTGGGATTCTTCTATCGACCCTATCCCTAATAATGATCCATCTGAATCGTCTTCATCGAAAACTGTATGCTTATTTTCAACACCTGGCGAATAAGCATCAATCATTATCGTGGCACTAGCATTGGATTGTTTTATCCAATCAATTAACGCGCCAGATAGCGGCAGGCACATGTCTGCAGGAACTTGAATCTCTGAAGCGATTAGAACCACTTTGTTACACTCTTCCATGTTACAAATTGGCTCTCCTGCATAAAATCTCAAAGGAGGCAAAGGCATTCCTTCCTGTACTAAACAAACTGCAGGTAAAGCAGGGTGCCTTACACCGCCAACTAATTTCAGATTTAATTTATCAACTAAATAATGTGCAACGATGCTGCTAACAAATCCTAAAGAAGGAAAACAATTGACTACGAGTGCTCCTGTAATATCAATTTCAGAATCAAACTGTATCTCCGGTTGTGACGTCATTGCTAGATAGTAATAGCCGGTGGTGTTAATCCTTATGACGCTACGAGCGTAACATCAGATAGTCAGGGGGGGCGAAATAGTGGTCGAAATATCTTCACAACACCAATTATCTCCATCTTCATGGAATAGATTTGAAGAATGTCCAAGGAAATATTGGCTATCTAGACAGCGTTTACCTCGTAAAGCATCTATGCCTGCATCATTAGGAAATGTCATTCATAATTCTATGGAAGAAATTTGTAATTTGGATTTTACAGGTCATGACGATTCTGAAGTTGGTTGGTTATCCAAGATTATGAAAAAAACAATCGATAAACAATGGTTAATCGAAAAAGAAATTTTCCTTAATACTCCCCGTCGTCCGAGTTGGAAATCTCAATCAATTGGAAAGGCGAGAGAAGGTTTAGTCGGAGCCCTCAATCTTCTTTTAAATAAAACAAAGTTTGCGGGTAAGAAATTTTCTGAAATAACAATCAAAGATTGGAATGAAATAAAATTAATTGTTATCTCTAATGAAGAGTCTCTAATTTCTAATGATGGAAGATTAATTGGTAGACTGGATCTACTAATCGATGATTTAGATGAAGATGGGAACTCTAAAGGTTGGATAGTTGCAGATTTAAAAACTGGAAAACCACCCAATTCTATTCTTAGCGAGAAAGTAACTAGGCAATTGTTATTTTATAGAGATTTATTGAAAGAAAGCAAACCAAATCATCCTTCAGTTTCTGCTGAAGGATGGTATTCATCTAATCAGAAAATATATTCTGCAGATGGAAATTTTGTATTGGATGATGCAATTTTAGCTTGGAACGAAATGAAATTAACCATTTACCCTCCAAACTCAACACCGAGTGAAGAGTCTTGTGGGTTTTGTGAATTTAAGGCATGGTGCCCCGATTGGTGGTTATCTAGACATAAAGGACACCTTTCTGACAAGAACACATTCCGTGACGAGGTAGTCAGGATAATAAAGTTCGACGAAATTTCAGGTGCTGCAAGATTTGAACGACAAGCACCAGTTGACATTAATGGAGAATTAACAAGTTCAGATGTAAGTTTTGGAGCCCTAATCAAAGGTCGAGCATTAACTCAGATAAAGGAATTAATTTCTTCTGATTATGAAGGGCCAGTATTCCTTGGAAGTGTGAGATCACAAGGAAAGATAATTCATTTAGGCGACTGGAGCGAGGTTCTCCCTTGGTCCCCTTTATTGGAATCAAAAAGAAAAGTTTAGCCTTAGAATAAATGCTTATATTTCTCACAAACAGTCTTTTCAATAGGGCTTGAGGGTGAAAATAACCAATTCAGGTATCGTGGATCGTTCCTATTAATTTCATCCAAACTTCTTCCTTTGTGTTTTCCAAAGGCAACAATAATCTCAGTATTATTTATTCTCAATAATCCCCTTGATTGAGGCACAGGTTCCAAATCTTCAAGACCAGGACCAAGTAAATTTTCTCTTCTTACTCCTGTCAAAGAGTCTTGTAGGTCATCAATAGAACCTCTAAAAAATCTAGGATTTTCTTTCATTATCTTCCATAATAGTATCAAAGTTGCACCTGCATCTGCATCCGCTCTATGCGCATTAGACAAATCAATTCCATATTTATTACATAATATTCCTAATTTATGCCTACCGGGAATCTTTAATTTTCTAGCTATAACTAAAGTATCAATAATTGCTCTCGGCTTAGGGGGTTCTACTCCTGCTCTGAAACACTCCATCTCCAGCATCTTCCAATCAAATTTAATTATATTATGTCCAACTACGATTGAATCATTGATTATTTTTGATATCTCGCCAATGTGTTCAGAGAAATTACCTGAGTCTCTCACATCTTGATCTTTAATCCCATGAACATTCGATGCTTCGAAAGGTATTCTCTTTTCGGGGTAGACTAGTGATTGCAGATTTATGTCCATTCCATCTACATCACTGCCAATTAATGCATATTCGACAATCCTTTCTTTTCTAACATCAAAACCCGTGGTTTCTAAATCAAACCCAACAACTCTGAAGCCGTCAAAAATCTCCCCAGCCACGATTATTCGAAACACTCTCCCCCCATGAACTAATCCGTCCGTATCTTTCAAATCATATGTTATTGATATTTTTCAAGTATGTTTTTCCAACATCGCTATGAACACCATATCGTGCACAAGCGCCTAATGTCATCAACTAAGGTTGGAACTTTTTCTGTATCTTGTATTATTTTGTTAGTCTCTCTTTCCGGTTGTACCGGACTTTCTCCGACAACACCAAATGCAGAAATTTCCTCCGATGTAAATGAAATTAATGTTGGTGATGTTGTAAATTTTGATGGCCGAAGCTCAACATCTCCTTCTCCCTCAATAATTGTAGACTTTGATTGGGATTTTGGTGACGGTGAAACAAGATTAACTAAATCAGGAATAATAAGTCATTATTTCCAAAACCCAGGAAATCATGAAGTTCAGCTAACAGTCACCAATGACTTAGGTGAGTCAGATTCAATTTCAACGACGATTTTTGTAAATTCCCCCCCATCAATCATTATTGAAGTTCCTGGTTTTGTTAAAATAGGAGAAACAGCAACTTTAGATGCCACCGATTCTTTCGATCCAGAAGGTGGTGGTTTAGAATATATTTGGGATTTCGATAAGACATATGATAGTGATGGTGACGGAGACCCAACTCGTGACGCCGATGCAACATCTTCTACAGCCGAGATTGAATTTTTAGTGGCTGGTAATCAAACAGGAATATTGACTGTAGTTGATGATAAAGGAGGCATTTCATCTGAAGAATGGACAATTATGGTAATTACAAGGACTTTTTATGTATATTGGGAAGAAGAAAAAATCACATACTCTTGGTCAGATTATCTAGAACAAGATGAATCGGTCTCACTTACTCATGAACCTAGCCTTAATGCTCGAATTATCGAGTTTAATGCATCATTAATATTAGATAGGGAATTAATACCATTATTATGGCCTGAAGATAATTTTTCAATACATGTCGATTTACCAATGACTGGTTGGGAAACATCTACTTCAACAACTCATGACAATATTACAGAAAACGCTTCAGCTTATATCTCATATGATGGATTGAATCAGATTCCAGAAAGTGGTTACAACATTCAAGCAGATTCTGCTGAGGATATCGTTTATTCTTTACTTAATGAACCTGGTCAGAGATGGGGTATGGGTGAATGGATATGGACTATTACGGCAGATCAATGTGATCCAGATTTACCCGTAGATGGTATCGACCCCGACACAGGTAATGATTGGGATTTAGAAGTTGAATTTACTATTTTGATCCCAAGAGTTGCAGAAATTGGAGTTTAAATCTTCGTTCAATAGTGGGAAGGCCTTTCAAGTAATTCTCCATGGCAGGGCCATGGTCAAAGAGATGGAGATAACCAAAGTCTCAATTCGGGAAAGACTTATTGCAGATCTGAAAGTCATTATGAGCAATCCTCGAGATTATGATTTTTCTCCACGTGCAGATATTAATGGCAATATCCTTAGTATCCAGAATGAAGATGATGATTCTTCAAGAACCTCATTTGAACTAGATTCAGATATGATGGCAACAATAGAAAGAGATCGTATGCTTGAGTTAAGGGTTAAGTTCAATGTAGATGGCATGCATGGTGTTCTTTTACATAAAACTCCTGAACCAAGAGACGGCCCTAAATCTAAGAAATTGGCCCAACCAAGTTGGAAAACAATCCTTCCATTGGATATGTAAATCTCTCCAACTTATCACCGTTGGAATTAAACATGAACCTTCTCTCGAAGTTCTATTGGACCCATAGTGTAGCCTGGATATCACTGGGGCTTGCGGAGCCTTAAACCCGTGTTCAAATCGCGGTGGGTCCGCCATTTACGTTTCTTAGTGTGCACTAAAAGTATAATAATTTCTAGATTGTTGTTCCATAGATTTCAAACCAATAAACTATTACCATTTACTATGACATTCTTATCTTCTAGGCGAATAGACTTCCCAATGGTAGATTCAGCAGGTATTGTTTATTACCCTAGATTTTGGGATTTAGCGCACCGCTTCTATGAAGAATCATGGGAGTATACTTGCGGTATCCATTATAATGAAGTTCTTGAAAATTATCGTTTAGGTTTCCCCTTAGTTCACAGCGAAGCAAATTTTCATCATCCTCTTAGCTATGGAGATATAGCAACTTGTAAATTGAGAATAAAGAGAATCGGAAACACCTCAATAACTTGGGACTTTAAGATATTCAATCAAGATGAAATTTTGTGCTGGACATCAGTACAAACCACTGTTTGTACGAGTATGGATGAAATAACTAAGAAAGTATCAGTACCTGCGTGGATGCGTGAAGGTCTTTCAAAGATTCAGGAGTAATTATAGTTCTTTAGGCCATTTTTTTGTCAATGCGGTTCTTAATCCATCATCCATTTTAGCATCCCACCAGTTCGCTTTTCTCCATATGGCGTATCTCCCCCTAATTCCTCTCAAATCAGCTCCCTCAAGCTTAGCCCCTTGGAAATTTGAAAGGTTCATTTTAGCTTTAATAAAAATAGCATCTCTCATATCTGCATTATCGAATGCAGCCTTCATTAAATTAGCGCCCTTGAAAGATGCCCTCCTCATATCAGCACCTGAAAGATCGGCTCCCTCAAGATCTGCCCCATCAAAAACCGCTCTTTTCAGATTAGCACCAGAGAGATTAACTCCTCTCAAATCCTTACCAATATGAGATGTATATGACCAATCTTCTCTTTCTTCCTTATCAGACACGTGTCAAACTCTCCAGATAATTCCGCCCAGCATCTGTGAGGATCACATACCTATTTTTCTTTGGCATACCTGTAGGATATTCTAAGAAAGGCTCCTGTTTTTTACCAGTAACGCCACCTTCTAACATTCGATTGATATAGAGTGAAAGATTCCATTTTTCTACATCTTCTTTGTCCCATTTTCCTGATTGAGAAACTAAATTTTTCAATTCTCTTGGTGGTGTATTTGTTTCCTTCTCAACAAATCTTAGATAATGAATCGCTGCAAGAATGACATCACCTGTTTTCTCAATTTCGCATGAATCTAATACTCTTCTGAAAGCAGAACCTCTTTCAGGGATTCCACTTTGAACTGCTCTTTTAGCCGCAATTTGTACAGCAGAATCTCTTGCATTTTTTATGGCTAACAGTTTTCCTTCCCAAGAATCTTCATCTTTAATTTTTAACCAATCTTCTTGAACTTCTTTAGCCGTTCCTGTTAAATCAATAATATCGCTTCCAACTTTGATATAAATACGGCCAATTCCAGAGTTTCCACTTTGACTCATATGCCATCGGAAAGAGTCAATTTAGTTAAATCCTAGTATATTTTTTTAACAAAAAGTGATTTTGTAAGTGTGAGATTTAAGATACTTCACTAATTGCGAGGTACATGGAAGATGATAGCAGTACAGGATTTCCTTTGGTTTTACACGCCGAAGCGGATCCCAGTCGTCTTGGAGGAACTGCAATATGTGGTTTCTCAACTGTAGGGTCAGTAGGAGTAATTGCTACTTCACACCTGATTTCATCTCTAAAATTAGATGTTATGGGCACGGTGTTACATCCGCAATTTCCAGCGATTGCTTTGATACATGATTCGGTACCAAAACATCCCGTCAGAGTATATCAGGGAGAGGGAGTGGGAGTATTCACTTCTGAAATACAATTTCCCAATGAAAAAGATATTTATTTTGCAGAGACTGTATTACAGTGGTTCACCAAAGGTGGTTTTGATAGATTAATTGTGATCGATGGAGTAATTAGTAATGAACTTGGAATAAAAGAAGAAGGCGAGTTATGGGGCGTTTCTTCTAATCAAGTAGGTCGAGAACAACTCGACAACGCTGGAATACGTAGAATACAACAGGGAATAGTTTCAGGGATTGCAGGGTATCTAATTGCAGAAGGAGAACGCCGTGGCCTTTCTGTAACTGCCTTGTTGGCTGAATGTAACCCTATGTATCCTGACGCTAGAGCAGCCCTTATTGCCGTAGAAGGTGTAAGTGAATTATTAGACAGAGAAATTCCAATTCAGGAGTTATTGGACGATGCTAGGAAAATTGAGGAGCGAGTTAGAGAAGCATTCAATCGTGCACAGAAATCTGCTTTACCAGCACCAAGTGATGATGATGATGATGACGAAGTACAGATGGTATTCTAATCAGTAGAACGGATTAGTTCCAGCCGCATGATCTGTAGTGTCGATAATTTCAGAAATGCCTGGGACGTTATCTGTAATCATAACTTCAACGCCTTGTTTCAAGGTTACATCTACCATTCCGCATCCTTGGCAGCCTCCTCCAAAAGCAATGTATGCCTTACCATCATCGACACCTAGCAGATCTACATGGCCTCCATGCGAAGCTACAGCAGGGTTGACATGTTCAGCAATTACATCTGCTACGCTTTGAGATAAATCATCTATCCAAAGAGGGTTCGGATTATCAAATGCAAAACCTCCTCCCATAAGAGTTTCTTTGTAATCTAATGTAGTACCATCTATGTATTGAACGCTTCTTTCAGCAATTAGAATATTAAGGCCATTTGATTCTGTTTTCAAATCGCCCTCTTTTGCATCTTTTAAGGGCACCAGTTGTAAATCGTAGTTGAACCCACTTGCTCCCCTTCCGACTATTTCTATACGAACAGACACATCAGAATCATCACCTTGAGAGATGTATTGGTTTAACATCTCCTGAGCTTTTTCTGTTATCTCTAGCATGTTTCTCAATGTGTTGCAATAGGTTCCCTTTATTCAACCTGTCCTCAAACAGGCAAGACTCATGACCCTAGTTCTATACGAGGTATCGTGCCTCCCTCCGATGTCCGAGATCAATTTGGTAGACCATTGAAAGATTTACGAATCTCAGTTACCGATAGATGCAACTTTCGATGTAGATATTGTATGCCTAGGGAACGCTTTAGTGAGAATCACACTTTTCTTCCGAAGAGGGCATTTTTATCTTTCGAGGAAATAGAGAAAGTAGTCCGTTCATGTATGTCTTTAGGTTTAGAAAAAGTTAGAATCACTGGCGGAGAACCTCTTTTGAGAAAAGATCTACCTAGATTAATTGAGATGTTATCAGGTCTCGGTATTGAAATTGCATTAACTACAAATGCTTCTCTTCTGAAAAAGGAAGCAAAGGCTCTCCGTTCTGCGGGGCTAACTCGTGTAACAGTTAGCTTAGATGCATTAGACCCTGAACTCCATAGGGCAATGTCAGATAGTAATATTTCAGTGAAATCAGTTTTAGAAGGAATTGATGAAGCAATTCGTGTAGGGCTTTCACCAGTGAAAATAAATTGTGTAGTTCAGAAAGGAGTGAATGAAGAGGAAGTCAGCAAGTTAGTGAATCATTTTCGACATACCGGAGTTATCGTCCGTTTTATTGAATACATGGACGTAGGACGAACAAATGGTTGGCAATTAGCACAAGTGGTTCCATCAGAGAAAATTATAAATCATCTTCAAAAAGAATTTGATTTAATTCCTATTGACTCAGAAAAAGATAGCGATGTTGCCGTAAGGTGGGTACATTCAGACGGTTCCGGTGAAATAGGTTTTATCTCATCAGTGACCTCTCCTTTTTGTGGAGATTGCGTAAGAGCACGTCTTTCAGCAGACGGTAGATTAGTCACTTGTCTATTCGCTTCTGGTGGCCATGACATTCGAGCATTAATTCACAATGGTGCAGGTGAAGAGGAATTACAAGCAGCTATAGCTGCTATTTGGCATAGACGAAAAGATCGTTACAGCGAGATTCGATCAGAAGATACTGCAGCACTCCCTCGAATTGAGATGTCTTACATCGGTGGCTGAGTCAGATCTAGCGATTCAACGATTACATCCCACGGTGCATTAGTTCTGAAGGAAGGTTTTGGATAATGCGATAATCCGGCCTTGAAACCTTTTTCATTGATTATTTCTATCATTTTAACAGGACTTGGTGGTGATCCAACATTTCTCCAACTAGCCAAATCATCAGTTAAGATTAGGAATTCTCCTGTCACTACTTCTGACTCATTTCTAATATTTTTTATGCTGCGAATGATCTTCCTTCTTTCCAATTCGAAATCTCTCTCCTCCCAATTCATCGGGTTTTTTGGATCATATTCCGTTGTACACATGGATGTCACTTCCTCTTCTGTAAAACTAGCCATTACTCTAGAATCTCCAAGAGGACCTATCCAAAGTGGTCCCGAGACCCGTTTGTCCTCTCTATTTACTGGATATGAAAGTGGTAAAAAACAATGCATAGGCAAAGATTCAGTTGAACTCATAGGAGTCAAACCCTCTTGCATTGAATCGATTACTTCTTTTTCATTAGGCCTTGCTATTCTCCAACCTAACATTTTTTCTAATTGGTTGGCCTTTTCTACAGATTTACTTACTTTTACAGACAACCTTAGATGATGTGAATCCCACACAGACAATATCGGTTCAGCAAACCTATCATGTTTTGCCGCCGTTCTTGCAACACAAGCCATGAGAACTCTCAATCCAGAATCATGTGCTAAATTATCAGGATTAATTCTAGCCCCATACCTCCTCATCAAGGCAGTTTTTGAAGAACCCGCTAAAGCGGCAGTATCGGTAGCACTAATTTCTAAAATTGCTTTTTTTGCTAATGATTGAATTGCAGTGTCTAAAAAAGGCATTGGCGAACCAAATGGATCAACATCCACCCAATGCCATCCTTGGTCTAATATCGCAGATCTCAAGTCTCCCTGCTTACCGTTCAAGACACCTATTCCTCCATTCCTTGGAGGAAATTTTTGATGATTTTCCATTGCCCTTCTTATAGAATTCTCGTTTATGTCGCAGATAGTTACTCTTAGTCTATTTACCAATTTCTTTGGTAGTTCGTTTAACCACCTTCTTGCTCTTAGGCCACTAGCTGCCAAACCATCTATTGCATATATTTCTGAATCTCCCAAATATCCCGACTCAATAATATGCTTCATCAACATGATACTTCTGGTCCTAGAACCGGACATTGCAGGATTGTAGAAAACTTTCTCATAGTCTTTCGTTGAAGGGCCTATTACATCGTTTTCTATTTCATTACTTAGTTGAATCAGTGTGGCTCCTTCAAGGTGTATCATTGCTAATCCCCTCAATCATAACAATTACCATTTACTAATTCAATAATGTGAGAAAACAATCTCGGAGTCCGCATGTGTAACTTCTCTTCTCTTATCATGAACATAACCAACACGTCTAGTTCCAGGCAGTCTTTCATTCAACCATTTTTCTACGGAAGACGACTTTTCTTTACTGATTACGATAGTCATACCCATGCCCATATTGAAGGTTCTATGCATTTCTCTATTACTTACTGAACCCTTTTCTGCCAACCAAGTAAATTCTGGCAAAACTGGTAAAGGATTATCTATATGCCATCCAAAATCATCATGTAATCTGAGAAGATTTGATAGTCCACCCCCTGTTATATGCGCCATCGCCTTGATATCTGAGATATCACAAGGCCCCATTCCTTCTCTACATTTTTTTATCAAATCTATCAATGGATCAACATAGATTCTCGTAGGATTAAGCAGTACTTCCCCCAACGTAATATCACCTTCCTCAAATCTTTCAATAACCCTATTGTCATGATTTGAATCAAAAGGACATTTTTCAGCCAATGAATTACCGGTTCGTTCTACGATGGCTCTAACAAGTGTATAGCCATTAGAATGTACTCCGCTACTAGGTAAACCAATGATTATATCGCCATTCTGGATACCTACTCCCGTAATAGCACCTCCCTTTGGAAACCAACCCAGTGCGGTACCGGATAAATCCAATTCAGTTACAATTCCAGGTAATGTTGCAGTCTCTCCCCCAGCCAGAGTAACTCTTGCTCTATTGCAAGCTTCTGCTAGAGATTTACCGAGTATTGCATGGGTGTTAGTATCAGTTTCCGGCACTGCAATGTAATCTACAAAAGCAATCGGTTCCGCCCCTACACACAAAAGATCGTTAACATTCATTGCAACGCAGTCAATTCCGACTCCATCATACCTCTGCAACTCATTTGCTATCATTAGTTTGGAACCTACGCCATCTGTGGCTAATGCTAATCTGTAGTCTCCAAATTCTATAATTCCTCCAAATCCACCCGGCAGAGGCACAGGTGCTCCAAAATCGCCCTTTTTCCTAATCGAGGTTGAAAGAGCGCCCACTAAACTTGCGACAGCAGCTCCTTCTGCATCTATATCAACTCCAGACGATGCATAATCCATTGGGGTGTCAACCATGGTCTCGCGAGACACAACTACTGCATGAAATACTCTGTCTGTTATTTTCTTATAATTTATCAGCATACTACGTATGCATTAATATTTTATAGCGTTTTATTTATTATCCGCTCAACTATTCAAAAAACAGTTATTTAGATACATTCCCAAGAGACTCTATAAATGTTATATGTCGTCGAAGGTCCTACCGGAACGTGAGTATCCTATGAATAACAAGAAAATAATTGCAATGATGATGA
>PCAW01000043.1:0-19975 GCA_002730775.1 Methanobacteriota archaeon
AACCAACAAACTTCGAGTTCTAATTACCCCTAATAATAATTTGTTATTTTAAATCATAACTTTAGTAGTAACTATTGAGTACCTTGGGCTTATCGTATTAACCAGAGGATAGATTATGCAGATAGCTCCTAGTATACTTACAGCCGACTTTTGTGAGTTAGGTAAACTGATGGATGAACTAGTATTTAATGGAATTGATTGGATTCATCTTGATGTTATGGATGGCAATTGGGTAACCAACAAAACAATCACTTTTGGTCCTTCTCTAGTCCGTAGTATACGTCAAAAATTAGGTTCTGAAATTTTTATTGATTGTCATTTAATGATTACTAATGCTGAAGAAACATGGGAGCAATACGTGGATTCCGGAGTCAATTTAGTCATCTTTCATATTGAGGCTGTAAATGATGCCAACGTCCTTATCGATAATCTCCATTCCAGTGGCTGTCAAGCAGGTATTGTGCTTAATCCAGATACACCTGCATCTGAAGTAATTCCATATTTATCAAAACTTGATCTTGTACTTGTAATGAGTGTAGTCCCTGGCAAAGGAGGACAATCATTTATGCCAGAAATGGAATCAAAAATCCGTGAGTTCCGAGTAGCAATAAATAATCAGATTGATTCCGGAGGACTTCCTACAAAATTAATGATTGATGGTGGAATAAAACACTTCAATGCAGCTTTAGTCAAGAGTTGGGGCATAGATGTCGCAGTAATTGGTAGTGGAATCATAAATGACAACGGAACTATCGAAGAGAATCTAAAAGAAATCACCTCAGCATTGTAAAATTGAAGTATTTCATCAGCGAGGTTCAAAGAGGGCGGTCGCTAGAGAGTATACATGGTGACCGAAGCGTGGATGGTTTCAGAGATACAAAAAATAGTCCCCGACGCAAATATTGAAGCTACTGATTTACATGGTAGCGGAGATCATTTTCATGTACGTGTAGTTTCAGATTCTTATTTAGGAGTCAGACCATTACAAAGACAGAGACCAATCTTGAACCACTTTAAGCCATATATTGCTCAAAACATTGTTCATGCTTTAGATTTAAAATGTATGACTATTGAACAAGCAGAATCAATAATTGATACTGCCTTTGACCCTCACTCTGAGAAAAAAACAGAATTTTTTGGAGTGCATATTCGTAGAGAAAAAAAGGAGTGAATAAAATGAGTTTTAATTGGACCCCAGATGAATTACAAGAGATAGTATCCAACAACCCAATTGTGTTGTTCATGAAAGGCACCCCAGAACAACCAAGATGTGGTTTTAGTAACAGGGCTGCCACAGTTTTGGGACAACTGGAAGAAAAATGGGCAAGTATAGATGTTCTTTCTGACCCTAGAGCAATCCCATCTATTTGTGCTTGGTCTGATTTCCCAACGATGCCTCAGATTTTTATTAATGGAGAACTAATTGGCGGTTCCGATATAGTATTGGAAATGTACGAAAGTGGAGAACTCCAAAAGATGATTTCCGAAAGTTCTTCAGAGTGAGATGGAATCAATGCCAGTCAATGGCGATCGAAAAAATATGTTGATTGCTCTATTTGGTTCGACACTAATTTCTTTTGCACCATTATTCTATCAGTATTCCGAAACCAATCCCGTGACAGGGGCATTTTTTCGTATGGCGTATGCCCTCCCAGTATTGATATTGTTAATTTTACTTCTTAATTCGAAAGATACCCGTAGTCGAGAATCCCGTTTTCTGACATTATTTGCAGGATTGTTGATATCATTAGATTTTGTAGGCTATCATACTGCTATTGATTACATAGGAACTGGAATAGCAACTATGATTGGTAATTCACAAGTCATTATTGTTACGCTAGTCAGTTGGAAATTTCTTGGAGAGAGACCAAACAAATCGATACTTTTTGCTTTACCAGTTGTATTGTTAGGTTTGGCTTTAATATCAGGAATATGGGATGATGAGCCGTATGGTGAAGATCCATTTAAAGGAGTGATTGCTGGAGTTTTCGCGGCGATTTTTTATTCTTCATTTTTGATTGTATATAGATACTCAAATAGAGACATGGCTCCTGCGCAAAATCTCCAGTTTGATGCTACACTTGGTGCTGCGGGAGGGCTTCTTTTAATTGGGATAATGCCTTTAAATTCACTCGGTGTTGAACCAATAATTCTACAACCTGCCTGGCCGAGCCATGCTTGGCTAATTCTATTAGCAATTTGTTGCCAAGTGGCAGGATGGATTGCAATAACTTATGCGTTACCAAGACTGCCTGGCGCCAAAACCTCTTTCGCAGTACTTTTACAACCGGTTTTAACCATAATCTGGGGATTATTGATTTTAGATGAGGAACCATCCCTGCAACAATCTATGGGAATATTGTTAATTCTTGGTTCAGTAATTTCTGTAACTATATTTGGTAATACTAGAGTTAACACTGAGAGATAATCAGGTGTACAGGGCGAGAGATATTAGCGAGGGGATGGGATGCACTCAGCAGAACCTTACGACCTGTACGATGATTGATATGGGTAGGTAATTCATAATCCTTCTTAAGTTAAAGTGTAAAAGACGTGTAAATATTGATTTTCTTCGTTAAAGTACCGTTAATACTTCCGGACCGCCGTCTGTGACAATAACTGTATGCTCGAATTGACCTACATTTCCTCCATCTACGTCTCTCAAAGCTTCGTAATTCTCTAAGAAACGAATTGAAGTTAATTTTTTGGTCATTGCTTTCCATTTCTTTTGTAGAGATTCTTGATCTTCGTTTGGAAATGGTTTTTCCAGTAATGGATATGCCCATCTAGCAGCGAATGGAAGAGTATTATAACGCTCTTCTATGTATCTCGCCATTGTTGCACCTAGTGGCTTTAATTTCCCTTTTGAAAGTGCTTTACGTATTGAGACATCTCCGGTAACTCTCAAGATATTCGAAGATCCAGATGGAGGAACATTCTCTACCATGCCTGTTTCTCCCGTTGTATTAAATGGTTCAATAGCATAAACACCTCCAACTTCTGCATTTCCTTTGAAACCCGAGTTTGGCCCACAAGCAAATGAAGGTATTGAGGTTCCAGAATGTAAATTCCATCTTTCTAGTTGATGACCACATAAATTTCTGATAGGTTGAAATCCAGCATCTTTCGTAACTTGTTCAGCCGCTTTACCTATTTCATGCCAAGAAGTTCCAGGATGCATTTTTTCTATCGACGCATCTCTTGCCTCTTTAGCAGCTTTAATTTGATCTGTATGATTGTTTCCATTACCAACTTCTAATGTTAATGCATTATCTGCTAAAGCACCTTTGATATGGACTCCAACATCTAATTTAACAAGATCTCCCTTTTCAAAAACCATCGGCCTGTCCCATCCTTCTGGAGGTAAATCATGATGACTAGAAGTAAAATGAGCAGCAATATCATTTACAGAAATTGTAACTGGAAATGCTGCTTGACCTCCATGTCTCCTGATAAATCTCTCAGCAGAATCAATTACTTCAATCCAAGATTTCCCCTCTTGAATTTCATCTTTTATCCCTTCTAAAGTCCTTCTAGCGACGTGGCCAGCGTCTCTCCATTGTTTTAAATCCGCTTCTTCCACCATTCTAGAATCTCCTTTTTCCCAACCAAACCTTCTCTCAAAACCTCAATCTCGTTACTGTTGGGTGATTTACAGACCGTATACCATGCTATCAAGGTACTGGGTGCCCCTCCCGAACAAGTACCCGATAGATATGAAACCATATTCCCCGAAGAAGAAAGTATTTTTGCAGCCATTTCACAATCTCTCAAAGGTTCCGAACCACTAATATTTGCAGAAGTTGCAGTTAGTGGACCTGTGTTTTCAATTAATTTTTTAGCGATGGGATCGGCTAAAATACGGATTGCTATTTTATCTCCCCCTAATCGATAATCTAGTGGTTTTTTTGCGGGGAAAATGATTGTTAGAGAACCTTCTGGGAATGCTGAAATGAAGTCTTCTAAATCATCAGTCAAGTAAACTAATTCTGATGCCTGTTGTAGGTTACAAACTCCTACACTAACTACCATTTCATTTGGTCTTTTTTTAATTCTATATAATTCATCCAGAGATTTAGATGTTAAAGCACACCCTAAAGCCGGAAGAGTAGATGTGGGGTAAACTATACAATTTCCTTTCAATACTTCTTGTACTTCTTTATCCAAAATCTCACCCTACTTGATGTGCTTTCTATTCGCGGGAGGTAATGAATTAGCATGAGCAACTATTGAGCCAACACGTAAATCTACATTTGATTGATGAGTATGGCGTTGTGAAATACGAGCTAAATCGTACGCTGCAAAATAGAAACTGAAAGGGAATATTAAGTATATCAGTTTCTTCCTAGCCCGTATTTCCCACATTTTATTTGTCATTTCTGAACCATCTTCTGCTAGAACAGCCAGACCCATTAATTTTTGACCAAAAGAACGAGAATAATACAAACCGGTGTATTTCCAATAAAGCCAATGAGAAATTAGAATAATTGCGCCCATAGCTAATGCATGATGAAAGTTGGAAGAAGACCAAAGTGTGAGGTTCCAGGCATTAATCATTTTTCCTTTGGAAAGTATTAGTAATATTGTATTAACAATGATAGTATCTAAAACAAATGAAGTGATTCTTCTAACTCCAGATGCCAATATAGTTCCTTCTGGAACTGGCCAATGCCCACCGTCTTCAGAGACCAAAGTCTTAGCAAGTGTAGTGCCACCTTTATTGATCGAAATTGGTGAATCATGGTCGTTCATAGCATCCTCTCAATTCATTCCCAAGAGGTGCCACGCCTCAAACTTACTATCTCGAACATACTCTAACCATGCCCGCCAATTCTTATCACTACGCAAAGTTGCAGGGTCTCCAATAACAATCAATCCTCTTTTTGCCCTAGTTAAAGCCACATTCAATCGCCTCATTTCAGACAAAAATCCTATATTTTGCTCATTATTTGATCTCACACACGAGAAAATGATTACCTCTTTTTCTCTACCTTGGTAGCCGTCAACAGTTTTTACTTCAACATCATCCAATTTTTCACTCATTGAATTACGAATAGCTCTTACTTGTCCAGCGTAAGGAGTAATAATTCCGATGTCTTTCTTCGTTATTTCTCCAGCTTCTAATATGTCATTTAGAATTTTTATGACCCATGCTACTTCGGCGGGATTTTCTCTAGATGTACCATCAGGTGAAACAACTTCTCCTCCATCAACCGGCAAGAAAGCAACAGGATTATCCCAATCTGGCCAAAGTAAACCGGCAGGGGCTAATCGATTCTCCGATTTTATGCCATCATCTAACCTATCCGAATAAAAATGTTGATTGGGAAACTTTGAGATGGCGGGATGCATTCTATATTGTGTAGACAAAAGTAAGGGTTCAATTCCAAGGTCTACTAACCTTTCAAACAATGACCTTTTCAAGCCTTTTTCTTCTGCCCTAAATGATATAACAGTTGGAGGCAATTGTTTGTGATCTCCAACCAATACGACTTGCCTTGCCCCTCTGGTTAATGCCACCAATGATGCAGGCTCTGTAGCCTGTGTAGCTTCATCAATTAAAACTTGAGGAAATCTTCTTCCATCTAGAATTTCATTTCCAGATCCAATACATGTACAACAAACAACTTGTGTCTTATCTAAGATGTCATCTCTAATTTGATTTTCAATTCTTCGAATTTCTTTCCATCCTTTCTTAATATCTCGATAAGCCAAACCTTTTTCTTTTCCTTTCATCGAACTAATCCTTCTATTCAATTTTTCATTTAGTTCCAATTGAGTATCTAGGTCTCTTCTCAATGGATGATTTTCCATTTTTGCATCCATTGTAGCCATCCTCAATTTTTCTCTAACCTTTACCGGTTGCCCTAATCTCACAACTCTCACTCCTCTAGCTAGTAATCCTTCAAGTAAATTATCGACTGCAACATTTGAATCCGCTACCGCGAGTATAGTTCCAATATCCATTTTTGACCAAGATTCTAATATTCTGACAGCAGTATGAGTTTTTCCAGTACCGGGTGGTCCTTGAATTAATGTCAGTCTCCTTTCTGTCGCAGCCTTTGATGCAATTAATTGAGGTTGATTTAGGTCATGGGCATAGGTCGTAGTCCTCCCCCTAACTCCTCCTAGTTCCGGTATCAGACTAGCAGTACCTGGAGGGTCATGTACCATGCCAAGCAATAGATCTCTCAAAGGAACTCCTCCATCTTCATCGAATATACTATTTAGAGCATCTCTCATCCTATCAAAAGCAATTCTGTTAGCACCTTTATCAAGCCTCCAAGTATGTTTTCTAATATCTTTAGGCGTATCCGAGAATACAATTTTTATTGAAGTCCTAGATGTTGAATAAATAGTGCCTTCTAAAGGAGTTTCTTTCAAAGGATCTTTTTTAGAAATAAGAACAATATCTCCTTGTCTGAAGCGATGAAAACCCATATCATTCTTTTTTTTATTGGTAAATTTAATAATCCGTTGTCCAAATAGCCAACCATCGTTTTTCCCAATCAAATTAAAAAGTGAGATGCCGTTTTCAATCAACCTTTTTCTGCTCCAGTTTTGTAATTTTTCTCGAACATTTTCCATTTCATCATCTAATTCCCATCTTATGAGATTCAAGTATAATTCATGATGATCCTGACTTCTATTAAATTTCACAGGAGGGGTGTCTGAACCTCCTTTCATGATTATGTGCAGAGAGAATACACACATCACGCTTTCGAGTGTATATTCAGAAAAATCTCATTTATTGAATTACACTTTCTCACGTGAGGATTATACGGTATGTTTTGTCGAGTGCGAATGTCTGAGGGGATGCAGAGTGTTCGATAAGTTCCGGAATTGGAGAAATACCGAGGAACCAGGAAAGGTATGTCCCGCGTGTCAGCATAAGAATGAAGAAGATGATATAAATTGCAAACTATGTTTCTATCAACTGCAAAAACCTTCATTTCAACAAGATTCTGGCTCTAATCAAGAAATTACAAACGATCTTTTTGATGAACTATTGGGTGATTTTGACGAGGAAGAGCCTGAAGAAATAATCGATTGGTCTAAGACAACTTTTCAAATTGACGATGTAACTATCGATGTTCAGCAGTACGATGAGGATGATGGAATAATAGTTTCTCAAAATCCATCTTTTGCCTTGACAGTAGACCATCCAGAACCTATTGATGAAGAAGAAGATTATATTTTGAAACCAGAAGATGCTCCCGAATTTGTTACCAAGTTTGAGATGCCAGATGAGGAGGTTAAAGAGTTTCAAGAGATCACTTACAAACCCGTTGAATTAGTCCAGCCAGTTGGTGAAGAACTTGTTCCAGAAGCATTGTTACAACCAGAACCTGAACCAGAACCAGAACCTGAACTAGAACCAGAACCTGAACCAGAACCTGAACTAGAACCAGAACCTGAACCAGAACCAGAACTACCCGTTATACAAAATCACATAGTCCCTCCTCCTCCATTAATTCCTCCTCCCTTCGATGAAGTTCTAGCCCCTATGCCTCCACCACCACTTCCACCTGCTCCTGTAATCTCAGCGGATCAAATATTATCTTCAATTCCAATAGCAGTACCAAATTATTGGCCTTGGCCTCAGCAAGAAAAATGGACCGATCGTGATGTCGCTCTACAGGTAAAATCAGCCATGGAAGCAGCTAGGGCTAAAGATACAGCACAAGCAACAGTATTGCTTGACGAAGTAGGTCCACATCTAGGAGATCGTTCTAAGTTAATATATCCGATAGGTGCATTATTACAGAGAATTGGGCGTTCGCAATCTGTCGATAAGATGTTTGAAAATGCTTCAAAATTAATTCCCGATGATAAAAATCTAATTACTGCAAAAAAGAAATTAAGACCTTAATTTTTGAAAATACGGTTCCGTAGAAGTGATGCATTAGTACCTCTTCCGGCGTATTGTGTCAAGACGTGCCACGTCATCAATTATGGTCGATGAAGGACTTGTTCTCCGCCCAGCATCTTCTGCTTACAGTTTAAAATTATTAGAAGCATTCGAAGAAACATGGCCTGAAGTAAGTCGAGCCATGCCATGGATAAATCCAGATAAACCATTTTTAGAACAAATAAAATCGTTTTTGCAAGAAACTGAAAGAATGGGCCGCAGCGGATTAATGCATCATTGGGTGATGATTAGGCCATGGGATGAAACTCTGTTGGGGCTTATTGGTTTTGATAATATTACTAGAACATCTGAGGCTAAATGGAATCTAGGATACTGGGTAAGAAGTTCTGAACAAAGGCATGGATTTGCTAAAAAATCAATAAATGCAACACTAGGGTGGTTAGGTGCGGTGGAAGAAGTAATAGTTGAGCTAAAAGTAGACCCAATGAATTTAGCCGGCGTAAACACAGTATCTCAGACAGTTAGTAACTGGAACGGTGAGAGAAATATTTCCGGAGATTCTGCTGTAACAGTTGCAGGTGTCAGGACCTTACACCATTGTCATTTAGTAGTTACAAGCCCCAAATCAACTGAAATTATGTGAAAACATTTCTTGAAGATTCAAAACCCTTTGCATACTCGCCAGTCTGCCCCCTTAGGGGCAGAGTGGTCAAATGTCGAGTAATAATCATCATCAGAGGTTACCAGATATAGACCCTGAAGAAACTGATGAATGGTTAGAATCATTGCGTTCAGTTGTAGATTCATCAGGCCTTGAGAGGGCTAGATTATTGCTACATGAGATATTAACCGAAGCACAAGATTTGGGTGTAGAAATAAGTCCAGCTTCTCAGACACCTTACGTGAACACAATTCCTTGGGACAATCAGACACCTTATCCTGGAAATTTAGAAATCGAAAAAGAGATTCAAGATGCAATTTTATGGAATTCCGCTTTAATTGTTTCAGATGCAAATAGAAGAACGGATGGTATAGGAGGGCATATTTCCACATACGCTTCCTCATCTACTATTTATGAAGTAGGATTTAATCATGTATTCAAAGGAAAAGAATCTAATGGAATTGGAGATGCTCTATACATTCAAGGGCACGGTAGTCCGGGAATTTATGCTCGTGCTTTTCTAGAAGGTCGTATTACCCGGGAACAATTACTTAATTTCCGTCAGGAAGCCTTTCTAGATGGTCTTTCATCCTATCCGCATCCTCGTTTAATGAAAGAGTTCTGGGAGTATCCAACTGTGTCAATGGGTCTGGGGCCATTAGCTGCAGTAATGCAGGCAAGATTTTGGAAATACCTAACAAATAGAAACTTAGTTGATACATCGCAAAGCACAGTGTATTCTTTCTTAGGCGACGGTGAAATGGATGAACCCGAGGCTATAGCTGCAATAGCAGTTGCAGGCAGAGAAAAACTGGATAATTTAATTACTGTAGTAAATTGTAATCTTCAAAGGCTGGATGGCCCCGTGCGTGGTAATTCTAAGATAATCCAAGAGTTAGAAGGACTCTATAGGGGTGCGGGTTGGGATGTTTTCAAAGTACTATGGGACAGTAACTGGGATCGTTTATTTTCGCAAGATTCTAATGGAGTGTTACTTTCTAGACTGGAGGAAATAAATGACGGGAATTTCCAAAGAATGAGTACACTATCGCCCTCTGATTTCCGTAAAGAACTCTTCAGTGGTTCTGAGGAATTAGTTTCCCTCGGCTCAAAACTTTCCGACCACGATATTATTAGTTTAAGACGAGGTGGGCATGATCCACTGAAGATATATGCTGCTTATCACGCTGCATTAGAGTCGGATAAACCTGCAGTGATATTGGCGCATACTGTCAAAGGTTGGGGAATAGATTCCTTTGCTGGAAAAAATACTACTCATCAAAAAAAGAAGATGAATATTGACGATTTAATTGCATACAGAGATCGTCTCAACATTCCTTTGGATGATGAACAACTACAAAGTAATCCATTTTATTTATTAGATGAAGAATCAGAAGCACTAGAATATATACATTCTACAAGAGGTAAACTAGGCGGATATTTACCGTCTAGGAAGTCTCCAGAGATTGATTTCAACCTTCCCTCCGGAGAAACTTATTCACAATTCGATAATGGTACCCCCGAAGGTCAGAAAGTATCCACTACCATGGCTTTCGTTCGATTATTAAGGAATCTTATGAAGTCTGAAATAGGGGATAAAGTGGTACCAATTATCCCTGATGAAGGTCGTACATTTGGTATGGATCCTTTATTCAGTGAGTTTGGTATTTATTCCCATTCCGGTCAAAAATATAAGCCTGTAGACCATAAAATGATTATGAAATATAAAGAGTCTATTACTGGTCAGATATTAGAAGAAGGCATATCTGAAGCAAACTCAATAGCTTCATGGATTGCATCCGCAACTTCATATTCTCATGCAATGACACCAACTCTACCATTCTACATATTTTATTCGATGTTTGGTTTCCAGCGTGTAAATGACCAGATTTGGCAAGCAGCAGACGCTCGGGCTAGAGGGTTCTTAATGGGAGCTACAGCTGGAAGAACGACACTCAACGGTGAAGGATTACAGCATCAAGATGGGCATTCGTTACTTCATGCTAGTACGGTTCCATTCTGCCGTTCTTGGGACCCTGCATATGCGTATGAATTAGCCACCATCATCCGCCATGGAATAAATGAGATGTGGGGTGAAAATCAGGATGTTTTCCATTACATAATGCTATACAATCAAAATGAAAGACAACCTCCAAAACCCGAGGGTATCGATGATAAAATAATTAAAGGCGCATATAGATTATCAGAATCGAAAAGTGATGATCGCCCTAATGTTAGAATATTAGGTTCTGGACCTATTCTTTCTCATGTAATTGAGGCATCTGAAAAGTTAGTAGAACTTGGTATTAACTCCGAGATTTGGTCTGTCACATCATACGGTGAATTAAGAAGAGAAGGCCTAGAATCCCAAAGGATAAACCGTTTATATCCCGAAGAAGAAAAAATACCTTATGTTTCTGAGTGTTTTGGAGACGAAATGACGACTGTAGCAGTATCTGATTATATCACAGCAGTTCCTGAGATGATTCAACGTTGGGTAGGTGGAAAGTTTATCGTTCTTGGAACTGATGGTTTTGGAAGATCTGATGATAGACTAGAATTGAGAAGGTTTTTTGAAATCGATACTAATAGTATAGTATTGGCCACGGTTTCTGCACTAGAAAGAGAAGGATCTGTGAAGAAAGGTTTAACAAAAGAAATTGTTGAAAAGTGGGGAATTTCTAGAGAAAGGTTTGACAAAACTCACTAATCATCAAAGTTGATATTTACTTCCATTGTTTGATTAACTGAGTGACATACTGGGCATTCACAACCTTCTTCGATTAACCATTTCCTATCTTCTAATCCAATATTTTCTGGCAATTTTATTGTTATATCTAGCACTCCTACTCTCCTTGGATTTTGATGCATTGTTTTCTCAACACTTCCATACATGTCCGAAATATCTATTCTTCTTTTTTCGGCTCTAATGCCAATGATAGTCATAATACATGTTAACATAGAAGTAGCTAATAAGTCGGTAGGCGAAAACGATTCTCCTTTTCCATGATTATCTACTGGGGCATCTGTTATCAGTTTTCGTCCCGATGGCAAATGAGTAGCAATACATCGAAACCCTCCATCATATTTTGCTTCTATTTTAACCATTAATTTCCCTCCATTTTTTGTAAAACAGGAGAATTAAGTGAAAAGTTATGTTCCAATACCTCTTCAATACTAACCCAATCAGGGGTCGTACCATCTATCCAATCATATCTATGCCCAGGAATTAATCTCCATTCTTTAGGTAAATTTTGTAGTAACTTTCGAGCAAAAAATATGCTATTCCATTGTGCTAATGGGTCACTACCTGGTAAATCTACTCTTCCACTATGTGCTGTAAATAGTAAATCTCCTGCATGATAAACGCCATGTCCATGTATAGTGACATGCCCAGGAGCATGTCCAGGAGCATGCGTAATTCCAAGGTTAATTCCGCCACAATTCCATTGAATAGTTGTATTTGGTTCATTAATCCATTTATTAGTAAAATTTACTTTCTTAAACACAGCAAAAGATAGTAGCCCTGAAACTGAAGCATTTTCATGACCCCAAACCTCAACTTCTGGTACGAGACTAATCATTTTTGCATATCCTTCTACATGATCTCTGTGAGTATGCGTATAAAGTAAATGAGTAGGCCGTAAACCTTCTTGTTTTAGCGCATTAACCCATCTCTCAGAATCAAATGGGTCAACAATTGCTACAATTCCCGTGGAACGATTTATCCATGCTGTATTCATGTTCATGTAATTGCCCATCTGAGTAACCCATACTTCGATTCCATCTTTACTTTCTCGAATATCAAACTCTCCATCGCCAAGCATTATAGTACATGCAAGTGAACCTACTGCATAGCAATACCGGCTCATATTCTAAGGAGAGGTTTCATATCAAACTCTAATAGTCGACAAGTGTGAATCAGGTGTTGAACTCATTAACTGGAAAAAATAGACCTCTAGTAATCATTACACATTACATGATAAGAATATGAAATTGAGGAAATTTACAGGAAGTGTTTCAATGGAATATGACATTCATCTGATAGAAGAATATTGGCAACAAAAATGGAAAGATGAAAAGATATTTTCAGTCAGTATGGATTCGACAAAACCCAAGTTTTACTGCCTTGAAATGTTCCCTTACCCTTCAGGTAATATGCACATGGGACATGTAAGAAATTACTCTATTGGTGATGCGATGGCTAGATTTCAAAGATTGATGGGAAAGAATGTCTTGTATCCTATGGGATACGACTCCTTTGGAATGCCTGCAGAAAATGCAGCTAAGAAGGAAGGAGGTCATCCTCATAATGTAACGGAGAGAAATATCAACATGATACGTAAAGACCAGGAGAGAATGGGCTATTCTTATGATTGGGATCGTACATTTACAACCTCAACTCCTGAATATTATCGTTGGAATCAAGAAATTTTCATCAAATTTTACGAAGCAGGGTTAGTAGAAAGGCGATTTGCTCCTGTAAATTGGTGTGTTGATTGCGACACTGTACTTGCAAATGAACAAGTAAAGAATAATCGTTGTTGGAGATGTGGGTTAGAGGTCGTTCAGAAGGATATGGCTCAGTGGTTTCTTCGAATGACTGAATATGCAGATGAATTATTAGACGATTTAGAAAATATAGACTTTCCTGAAAATGTGAAAGCTATGCAACGTAATTGGATAGGCCGTTCACAAGGTGCGCATATCGATTTCTTAGTGGAAGATGAAGATTCCGTTATTGGTGTATTTACTACTAGGCCTGATACTATATTCGGGGTTACTTTTGTAACACTTTCACCAGAACACCCCCTTTGTGAATCTCTTGTTTTAGGTACAGAATATGAAGAAGATTGGCGCAATCTTCGTGATGAATGTGCCAAAATGTCTGAGTTTGAAAGAATAAATATGCTTAAGGAAAAGAAAGGCGTTCCTCTCGGAAGGTTTGCTATAAATCCTTTAAATGGAGATAAAGTTCCAATATATGCAGGTAATTTTGTGGTTGCTAGCTACGGAACTGGTGCAGTCATGGCTGTCCCTGGGCATGACCAGAGAGATTATGATTTTGCTAGAAAATATAATCTTCCTATCAAACCAGTACTTTCAAGAAACCCCGATGATGAAGCCATTGAGCTAAACCCCGTCTTCGATTCACTTGGTTATATGAAAAATTCTTCACGTGATGGTTTTGATGGATTATTCGGAGATGAAGCAAAAGCTCGAGTGATTGAAACTCTTGAATCTGAAGGGTCAGGATATGGTACAGTACAATACAGGCTCAAAGACTGGCTATTGAGTCGTCAAAGGTTTTGGGGGACACCAATACCTATGTTACATTGTGATAGCTGTGGAGTTATTCCCGTATCTAGTTCGGATTTACCAGTCAGACTTCCTTTGGATATTAAATTTAGTTGGGACGAGAGTGGTAATCCATTAGCATCAAATGAAGATTTTCTTAATGTTAATTGTCCCAAATGTGGAGAATCAGCAAAGCGCGAAACAGACACAATGGACACATTTTATGATTCTTCATGGTACTTTTTCAGATACGCAAATTCAAAGAATTTGAGCAGCCCATTTGATAAAGAAATAGTTGATTATTGGATGCAAGGCGGTATTGATTTGTATATTGGGGGCATTGAACATGCCGTCATGCATCTCCTTTATGCTAGATTTTTCACAAAAGCGATGAGAGATCTTGGAATGAATAGTATCGGAGAACCATTCGGGCAATTAGTTTGTCAAGGAATGTTAAATGCCCCTGCTCCATTCTGTAGTGAATGTAATATTGAATACCATGTAGATAAAAATGGTGGCAAATGCCCCACTTGTGAGGCTGTTCTTGGAAAAAGACAAGCAAAGATGAGTAAATCTCTTGGCAATACTGTCAGTCCAGGAATGATGGTAGAAGAATATGGCGCCGATACTGTACGATTATTCATACTATATGGGGCAAATCCTGAAGCAGGAATGGACTGGTCAGATAATGCCATTATATCCAACCATAAGCAAATGCAATCAATCATTGATGCATTCGAATCCTCAAGATCTTTCATAGATGAACCTAGTGAAATTGACTCTTGGTTACTATCTAAGATGAGACTTAATCACTTAAGATGGGAATCAGCGATGGAAAATGTTAGTCTTAGAGAAGGTGTGATGATTAGCCATTTTGAAATGCTATCTGATTGGCAATGGTACAGGAGGAGAGGTGGTTCAGATAGAAAATCTGCTGAACTTTTCTTCAGACATTGGATTCCAATGTTGGCTCCTGCGACTCCTCACATAGCAGAAGAGTTTTGGTCAAAGGCTGGTAATCAAGAAATGGTAAGTGAATATATCATTAACAGTGTTAGTGAACTTGAAGACGACATAATCCACATTGCCAAAGAGGAATATCTCAGAGACTTGATTGATAGTTCTAGAAATGTAAAAGGTTTGGCTTTGAGACATTCAAAAGTAGATATTTCTAAATGTATTATTCAAACATCTCCTTCATGGAAAAATGATATTGCCATTGAAGCCTTATCTCTTTTAAGTGAAAATTTCAATTTTAAGAAAAATGGAATGAATCATGTAAAATCATTAGAAGTATTCGGAGTTGAAAAATTACGTGGAGAAGTAATTCAAACTTGGCAATCATTCACTACTGGAAATAAGAAAACAAGGGGTAAGATATACACTTGGTCGGAAGCTGAAAAATCTTTGATTAACTTGAGATTTAACGAATCAGAATTTATTAATAATAATGCAGATTTTATTGCAAACACTCTGTCAGTAGATAACGTATTTTCCTATGATGTCGGTGATGGAGATGATGTTGCAGGCAAAGCCCGAGTTTCTTCACCGCTGAATCCAGGTATTGCATTCGTTTAGGATTAATTTTTCTAACTCCCTTCACGGTGGGTTCATGGTCCTCTTTCACTTGGATTAATTATTGAGTGACCAAGAAGAAGGTAAGAAGAGGCCAAAGCGCCGAAATCGTCGTCATCGTTCCAATGGGAAAAAAACTCCATCCGGAGTAAAGCCCAAGGGCGATAAAGAAGCAGTAGAGCGTGCCCTATCTCGTTTTACTATAGATCCTCCACCGATGGGTTTCACTCAAGACATTGATCCTCCTGCAAAAACTGTTAATATTAACTGGAAGTTGAATGCTGTTCCGAAATCTGTTCAAAATAAAGCCAGCCCATTAGTTTGCTCACCTGGTGAATTTGGATTTCTTCCTGAAGAAAGAGTAGAACAAATTGCAAAAAAAATTGAGAAATTAGATATCACTCTTGAACAATCACTTTCTCTTAGAAGTGCCCTAAATCAAGAAAAAAGTGTTTATTCTCATGGAAGGCTAATGAGTCGAGCAAATGAATTGAAGAGACGTTATGATTCAGGAGAAAGTGTTTTATCTTTATCTACCAGATTCGACGCGCCTCCCGTCAATGTATTTAGGGCAATTTTAACTGGAAGAGGATGGTCGAAAAATAAGATTAAAGAAACTCTCAAAGCACCTAGCAAACTCAATCAGAGAGATAGAGAACAATTTCAACTTGCAGAATCTGCGGACCGTGTAAGCTCAGTAAATCAATCTGAAACCCAAAGTGCTGCCGAAGTTTTTGAAGATATTTTATGTGATTATTTCGACTCACTCAATATTAGATTCAGGCGTCAAGAAGAATTACTAGATGAGCAAAAAAAATCTGAAGGACGTGCAATAATAACTCCCGACTTATTACTATTGGACGATGTTAGAATCAATGGTATTCCTTGTGCTTGGATTGATGCGAAACACTTTTTCGGAGCAGATTTAAGATTTCCACGGAAAAAAACCCAGAAACAAGTCGATAGATACGTCAATGAATACGGCCAAGGAGCTATTGTTTATCGGCATGGTTTTTGTGAAACACTAAAATTAACAGGAGCTATTTTATTAGATTCTAGCCCACTAAACTTACAACCATTAACAACATTTCATGAAAATTTATCTAATTCAGAATAGTTTCCCTATTTTAGTCTGGATAGTATTGAACCCTGCTTTTTCTAGATTTTGAAGTAGAGACTCAGAATTTATATCGTTACATGATCCTATTTCTTTTGGGACGATAACTAAACTTCTACCTAGTAGGCACAATAGAGGCTTCAGATTAAGATTTAATTTATTTATAATCTCATCAACTTCATTTAGTAGTTCTAATCTTAGAGAGTCATTTAGTAATCCACTTTCATTTACAAAAATATCTGATCTTTCCAATAATTCTTCCCAACGACCTATTTCCCATTTACCATTTACGAGTTGATTCATCTGTTTATTTCCTGCTGAACTGATTGATTCTTTCCATTTTTCATCATCAATGTATGATGAGGTATGTTTACCAGAATTTTCTTTCCAAGTTAAGATCACTTCTATTTCCTGGGTCCAACCTTCTGATTTCCCGGGTCCTCTATTCAGTAATTTCCCACTAAATGGTGCCCCAGGTGAAGTTCTTCGCTCAACTCCTCCTGCTGCTAAAGCAGTAACATCGCCCAGTCCTGTAGAAAGTTCTCTTTCTACTCTGTGTGCAATAGCAAATGCTCTTCTCAAACTTTCTTCATGTGGCTCACCCAATGCTCTCTGAAATGCAATTGCTGCGGAAATCGCTCCCGAGGCTGACATTCCAAATCCTTGAGATAGGGGTAAATTTAATTTTACAGCTAAATCCCATGAGTATTCTCTGACGCCTTTGATTTCTTCAGATAGTAATTCCAAAGTTCGTTGATATAGATTTCTTCTTCCAATCCCTTCAATGAATTTAATGTTAATTTCAAAATCGCCTTCGATCCCTCTGGCGATAGTTTCGACTCCTTGCTGCAAACAAAGACCTGCTCCTAAACTACCTTGATTCATGATTTCTTTTTGTTCATCATCAACTGTGAAAATTAGAGTCACATGTGAGCCGCACTCACCACGCCCCATTACCACAGTCATGCTATCGCATCCTGTATCTAACTGAATAAATACTTGTTAATTTAATTATAGTACTGCTTTAGTATCTTGTTCGATAATATTGAATTTTCCAGCTAATTCCTTGACAGCCATGTTGAATGCAGTTCTCGGAGTCATTGACCCATCTGTTTCGAAACTTAGTACGAATTCTCCTGGAATATCCTCTAAAGTTATAGCATCTTTGAAGTCTCTCGATTCTTCTGTTCCTTCACCAACATGATGCAGTTGTGACTTCAATTCTTCAACTTTAAAATAATCATTTAATTTTCCATCTGAAAAATCTTTTGCTGTTATTCCTAGTTTCAAATCCCATAGTATCTTTGCTTTAGTTTTATTATTAATTATTCCAATTTTTCTAGGTTCGAAAGCAACTCCGCATGCAGGTGACCATTTTGCATGGTCTCTACCTCTGCCCATTATTGCAGTAGCGTAAAATTCAATCATTTGTCCATTAAATAATTTTGTAATTGCAATAGATTTATACAATTCTGGAATCTCTAAACTTGAATCTCCAAGGTAGTTTAGATCTTTTGCTGTTACCATAGTTCCTTCTTTGCTCCCGAAAGCTTTGCAAGTGTAAATCATAGTACACATCGGGCAACCTCTGTCATCTTCAACAAGTTCTGCACAGTTAGGGCACTCATGTTGGAAATGAAATTCTTCATGGCGAGTAGGGATAGGAATCATTGCAAGCCTTTGTGCAATCACTTCGTCTGGTAAAGGTCCAGTTGTTTCCCAAACTTGATCTTCTTGTTCTATAGTTCCCATTTCAAAACGCACAGTTTCTATAGCCATTTTTGGAGTATCTGAAATCAGACTCCTTCTAATTGAGTTTACCAAAGCTCTATCAGTATCGGCCAATAAAATTTTAATTTTATCATCTGATTCTTCAATAATTGTAACTTTAACCATTTTTTCCACCTCACACTCTTCGGCCACGTCGGCCGCCTTTTGCTTTCGTTCCATCTGTAGGGATTGGAGTTACGTCTTCAATACGTGTTATTTGAACGCCTGCTCTAGTAAGAGCACGAATTGCAGATGTAGCCCCAGGTGCATTGTGGTTTCGATTCCCACCCGCTCCTCTATATTTCACGATTACTTGATCAAATTCTTTCTCTGCAAGCATCTCTGCAATCCTTTCTGCGGCACGTGTTGAAGCAAATTGCCCTCCAGAGTCACTACCGCCCTTAGTTACCATGCCACCCGAAACTTTGCAAATTGTTTCCGCTCCAGTTAAATCGGTAGCAGTAATAAGAACATTGTTACTAGTACTGAAAATATGTAAAATCGCTTTATGTCCCATTATTTCTCCTCCTTAGGAATAGTTTCTTCAATATTAGGTGCTTCTTCAGCATCCTTCTTGATTTTCTCAACGAAATCTTCTGTGGCAGCTCTAGGCCCTCCAACTTCTTCAATTTCTTCATCGCTAACCATAGTCAATCTTAGTTTTTCCATTTCAACTCTGAACGGATGGGTAGGATCTTTGTAAACAGAGTTTGAAGAATAATTCAACATCTCTTCTTCTTCCTTCTTAATATGGTATCCAGGAACAGTCATACGTTGTTCGCCAATTGAAATGTGTCCATGAACAATCATATTTCTAGCAGCTCTCATGGATGGAGCTAATCCTCTATAGTATACAACAGATTGTAATCTTCGAGATAGCATATGTTCAACATTAATTTGTAGAACATCGTCCAGACTAGCGCCTTCAACTAATAGCCCTTTACGACATAATGAATTGATCATATCCGTTTTTTCTCTAGCAAAGTGTCCTTCAGTAGTATCCACTCTTCCAATAAGTTTCATTGCTTGATTTCTATGACGTCTTAAAGCAGATTTTTCTCTCCAGATTTCTTTCATACCACCAATTTTCTTCAGGCCATATTTTTCTTTCAAAGCATGCTCTTCATCTATACGTGCTTGTTTCCAAGGATGAGTTGGAGTTTGCGTTTTTGATCTTGCGAATTTTGGATCACCCATTAACTCACCTCACTTCTTCCTCTGCACACCAAGTGCAGTACCACTTCTACCATTGCTTCTAAGCCTCTGCCCACGAACTTTGTGGCCACTTCTGTGCCTTAATCCGCGATATGTTTTCATTCCTGCTAGACGTGATATGTCATCATCCCTCGTCATCCTAACGTCTAATGCAACCAAATGAGCATCTTCATTGGATTCTAAGTCTCTTTGTCTATTTACTAACCACCATGGAACATTTGTTGCGTACCCGTCAATAGTTTCTCTAAGTCTATCTTGTTCGTCATCTTCAAGATGACCACCAAGTTTCGTACCATCGATTTCTGCTAGTCTGCAAAGTTGCTGTGAAGTTCTTACTCCAATACCTTTTACAGATGTTAGTCCAATGGCAATTGGTTTCAATCCATCTATGTCGCTGTCAGCCATTCTGATAATATAGGAGAAGTCATCTCCAATCTCTTGTTTTTCATTACTCATTGTACGGTCC
>PCAW01000044.1:0-20250 GCA_002730775.1 Methanobacteriota archaeon
CGCTGGAGCAAGTCCAAGCAGTCCTGTATGGCATCAACAGGGACAGGTAGGATGCTAAGTTGAATGTGACCAGCCGAAAGGTGAACAGAAAGGGGCTTACTCCCTGCACCCTCACATAAAATAACCAAAATATTAGATTGATTCTTCAATACAGTAATTTATCTGTATTAGTGTCTAGGGAATAACGAGTGTGGTCTGATAGTATGGATTTTGATTCTAATGATTTTAGCTCTTTTGTATCGTCACGTCGATCAACACGGGATTTTCTTTCGACACCAGTTCCTGACGAAATTATTGAGGAAATAATTGCTGACGGACTAACATCTCCAAGTTGGAGTAATACTAGACCAATTCTTGTGGCTGTAGCTAAGGGAGATGTTCGCGATAGACTGTCAAAAGAGTTCCTTACAAGATGGGAAGCGATTAAAGGGGCAAGAGGTAGTATCTTTGGAAAGATAAAGGCTGTATTGAAAAGAAAAGGGCTACCTACAAGTAATTGGATAATCACAAGACCATATCACAAAGATTTGATTCAAAGGTCTAAGAATCAAGGAAGGGACTTTTTATCTTACAACAATATCGATAGAGACGATAAAAAAACTCGAGATAAAGTCTGGGCTAGGAACTATGATTTTTTTGGAGCGCCTGTGGAATTATTTGTATTTACGCACAAATCCTTAGGGAAATATTCGGCCTCTGATGCAGGGCTCTTTATGCAGAATTTAATTCTTTCAGCGCACTCTAGAGGATTAGGAACATGTCCGCAAGGTGCAGTTGCAGTTTGGGAAGATGCGGTACGGAAAGAATTTGAAGTCAGTAAAAATTACTCATTACTTTGTGGAATTTGTTTAGGTTATCCAAGTGAAAAGAAAATAAATTCATTCAATGCAAATCGTCCAAAACCATCAGAAATTATTGTTTCTGAATATTGAAATGATACTCAAAAATTAATTCTCTGGTGTAATTATTTCCTTAGAATATTGACTCATAAAATCCCAAGCAATCTGAGTCGTCGGTATTAGCCCACCATTGCCAGGGACGTAACGTGGAAACTCACTAGGACTACCATAATCCTCTTCATATGGATTATGTGTTCCTGCATAAAGACTGACTAATTGAACTTCAGCGCCATTTTCACAATCTGTGAACCCTTGAATTGAGTATAGTGCATTTGCATCATTTAAATCTGGTAAACTTCCTGCACAATCATTGTATTTTGCTACTTCATACATATTCTCTACAGCACCTGTTTGGTAGGCTGAGTTATCGAACCAAGCAACTGGATTGAATATTATAGGCCTTGAACCCCATGCGTACCAAACATTATCGTCTAGGACGCCATGAATTTCCATCATTGGTATTGGATTGTATTCTGAGGGAATATCGGCTAACAAGTACATTGCCATGCAAGCCATTGCTGCAATCTTCTCACTTGAATGGAATGAAAGATAGTAAGACATAGCACAACCATTAGACCAACCAGTGACGTACACTCTGTTAGGATCAACTGGATGAATTTCAATTGCAATATCAATTAATTGATTTAGGAATCCCAAATCATCGATGTCATTTGCCACCGCATCAGCACAACACCAACCGGCATTCCATGATTCTTCACTACCTCCCGTTGTGGGGTCACCCCCCAATGCAAGCCCTTCTGGATTCAATAATATGGCTCCGTATTCTTCTGCAATCTCATCAAATCCTGAGATTTCTCTTTGTTCGAAGGCTGAAAGGCTCCATACGTGTAAATCAATAATTAGAGGTACAAGTTCGCTTCCATTGACTATTTCCGGCACATAAGTAATCCAACAACGTTCATGTCCATCATGTTCAAAGCAGCGGTAGCCATCTTTCTCAAAATATGGTAAAATTAATTCGGAAGCTTCATCAATATCATTGTTACCAGAATTTTCTTTAGAGGAAATACATCCACTCAGAGTCATTGTGACTATAACCAAGGACAACATCAATCCACTAACTCTTCGCCCCATAGATTATGCAAAGGCTTACAGTAGAAAAATATATTTATAATTTAAAGATGTAATAAGTCAGACTACCCATTGGAGTCAATTACTGCATCCATAACTGAACTTTTCTCTAATGAACCACTTTCTTCGAAATCCAACCAAGGTCCTTTACCTAATATACGAGAGGTGAACTCTTTTTGAAGAACAATAATAGAAGGTAGAAGTATTGAACTTGTCAATAAAGCCAATACCAATAGCACCATCATTAAAACAAAGAAATTTTGCAACCCTGGAATTGAAACGAATAATCCTGCAGATAATCCTGCACACGTAGTGGCAGTAGTTTCGAATATTGTTTGTCCTGTTTTTGAAACTGACTTAACAATTCCTGCTGGAGTTTCGCCTTCATCCTTGATACGATCTACAATATGAATAGAATCATCAACACCTATACCGAAAACGATAGTTCCTATCATAGCGGTAAAAACGTTAACCCCGACGCCACCGAATCTCATAAGTAACGGTTGCCAAAGAACCACTGCACCAACAGCAGCCATAGTAAATATTGCCAATCTAGGTGACCTAAACAAAAATGCCATGGCAATCAAAAGAATGAACATTGTCCAAATTGTAGTTAGACTCTGTGCCTTATGTACTCCGTCGTTAATGTCTATAGATACTGGTAATCCTCCAGTTAATAATGAATTATATGTGTCGTCAATATTTATTGCAGTACATCTAAGAGCCCCGGAACATTCTTCTTCACCCTCTAAAATATCATCTATAGCGTTTCGGTAAATAGTTGCATTATAGAGATTAATGTACGGTTGATTGGCATAAACTAAGGTTTTTGTTTCTCCAAAGCCTGTATCTTCATTCATTAGCATGGACCTAATTTCAGGAGACAATGTGTCAAAGGCAATATTTACCATATCTTCCTTACTAGAAACGGTATAAGCCCAGCATTGAGGGCTAAATGGATCTGTTGATTTGTCCCAACACTCGTCATGTAAAATTTCCCAAAGACTTTGATCATAAATCTCTAAGCCAGAAATATTGACATCTACATGTATGGCCTTTAGAACATTCACAAGACTAATTGTATCTGTTTCAGGGACATTATCTACTAGAATTTGTAAACTTTCTATTGAATCCAAAATTGGTAAATCTCTGATTGGAGCAGTTCCATTAACCGAGCCTCTTTCTTCAGCATTAATAATGAACATATTTGTTTGCCCACCTTCAAAAACTGTGCTATATTCTACTAAAGCTTCGTAAGAAGCCATATTTGGAGGAACTTCATCGCGACCAGCGGCGATTTGTTGACCCATTGTTTCGGAAAACATTGCTACTCCTAGAACAGTAACAACTAATGCTGCAAGTATTACTACAATGGTTCCCTTAACTGGGACCTCACCGATTCTACCCCACATCTTATCAAATAATTGGGTTTTACCTTTACGATATCTAAGTATCTCTACTAATGCTGGAACCATTAGCATCGAAAGTAAAAATGTGACAAAAATACCTATTAAAAGCGTAATTCCGACAGTTCTCATAGGTTGAATAGGTACCAAGAAAGTCCAAGTTAAAACACTGAAACCAATAATTGTAGTCATTGCAGATAGCATAATTGCGTTACCAGTGGTTAAAGCGGCTCTTACAGTAGCAGTCAAACTAATTACAGGATCCCAAGGATTAATCGTCTCAGAATTTAATCCATCCCGATTTGCCTCCCAAGCTTTTTCTAATTTTTCTTCAATTAGTTCGACTCTGTTCTCCTCAATTCTGTTTGTTAAATGTAAAGCATAATCAACTCCAAGGCCTACAAGTATAGGCGCTGCAGAAATAATCATCGGAGTTAACATAATATCAAAAATCACTGTAATTCCGAATGTAATCGCTAAACTCATAGCAATTGGAAGTCCGCCCACGATTATCACTTTTGGATTTCTGTGAAGTATTAGCATTGCAAGACAAACAAGAACTGCACTTATTGGAAGCATTACATTGACTAATTCCTTGTAAATCTTATCTGAAACCTCATGAATTACGGGAGTCAGCCCAGTAATAGTTACCGCCTTTCTTGCAGGGATGACGTCAATATAGGCCTCATCCATAGTGGATGTAGGATTTTCATAAGTCGTATGGCAGATATCGCAATTAGCGCCAGATTTCTCGTAAATTAAATCTTCAGCATAGGATATAAACGCCTTGTGATCCTTCAAACCATTATCACGGGGAATCTCAGTTTCTTCCATATCGAATAATAGCCCCATTACAATTACACCAGTGTCCCAAACACCATCTCCATTTGTATCTCTAACAAAAGACTCTATCAGAGAACCTGCTTGATCAACTAATGTATCCACTCTTTCTTGATCATCAGGAATTGAATATCCCTCATTAGGATTGGAACTAGAAATTGCACAATTATCACTCGGACCAGTAGGAAGACCGTATTTTTCAACTGCACAATTAAAACGATAGCTGGAGGAGTTTGCTTCCTTAATTATTTGAGAGGGAGAAAGAATCCAAATCACTCCATCATTCCGACCTCTATCGTCCTTGTAAGTATCAAGACCATCTTGATAACCACCTGCCAATCTATTGTTATCATCTCCTTCCAACCATGATAATTGACTGAGAATATTGACATCAGTAATATTTTCATCACCTCTTTCAGTACCTGTGGCAGCATTATTAGTTTGTATGTATAAAATGAAAATATCAGTTGCCCAAGGCGCTTCTCGGACATCTAATAGTAATTCAGTTGAATCTGCCCCATCAGGCAGATAAATTTCAACATCGCCATTAATCTGATCTTGGAAATTCATAGCAGGTTTTACTGTTAAGGCAGAAATTAGAATCAATATGGCTACAATCAAACCGGGACTTCTAAGAATCGTCGAATAAGATATTTCAGCAGTTCTTATTGCAGTTCTACTGAACAAATTACTTGTATTATTTATCCCTCTTGCCCCGATTTGATATAAATCGCCCAATGGACTTTCCATAGTTAATTTCTTGATGTTAATTAGAGTATCTCTGAATGGAGCCAAACTTTCGTAGAAACGCTCCCAAAATACTACCTCATCATCGTATTCAGGTGAGTGGTCTGACATTGAAACTGAGGTATCTCGCACATCGTCCACATAGGCCTGCTATCACAGAGACCAAATGAAATAATCGCAAGTGAAATTACAAATATTGTGAATTAAGCTAAATTTAAATTTGACAAAAATAATAAATTCTAGACAGAATAATTAATTTGATTCAGAGCGACTATACGAATTACTGAAAGTAAATGAGTATGTCCGAGGATTGATTATAATGGCGAGACGCAGGAAACCCTTGGTACAAAAAGGAAGAGATGATGATGTCAGAATCATCGCAGGATTTACTTTAGGGTCAATTTTAACTGTTTTAATGCTGTTAATAGTCATGATAGCACCACCTGCAACAATAGGTCCAAGTGAGGGTGAACTAGCTCCTGATTTTAGCGCTGATGCTTATAATGGTTTAAATTGGGAGAATTTCCAACTTTCCGATACATTCGACTATGAATGGGAAGAAGGAGAAGAAGGGGAATGGATTCTAGTACAATTTATTGATACAGATTGTCCATTTTGCTGGAGCGAAGGTGAAACTATGAGTGATTTGTACTCACAATGGTCAGGAAATGTAGAATTTATCACTATTACCGTAGAATTGTCCATCACTAATCATGATAGTGATAGGGCAGAGGTACAAGCATTCCGCGATAAAACAAGTTATGGAACTGAAGAAAGTGATGGTGATGGCTGCAATTCCGGTAGAAATAACTGTATTAATCGCCCTGGAACCGCGCATAACTGGAATTATGTGGAAGGAAGCAGTGGAATTATGAAAGATTGGGAAGTCACTGGCACCCCATTTCTCGCAATATTACAGCCAGATGGTTATGTGGCATGGAATCAATATGAAAATAATGGAGAGGATATCGAATCTGCTATGCAAAGGCTACTAGGTGATTCTGAATGAATGAGACTTTGACCGATCCTGTATTGATAATTTTCATTTTAGGCCTAGCTATTAGTAGTTACTTTATGTTAGTAAATAATGAAAAGAAAACCTCTATGCTACTAATTTCCTCACTAAGTTTTGCTATGGTAGGGATAACTTCATCCGCATATACTTACATTATTCATAATAAAATGGTGGTTCATGGTAGCACTGCATTTTGTTCATCTGAAGGTATTGTACAATGTGGCTCAGTAATTGGAGATCCGCAATGGAATAACTTGTTCGGAGTCCCATGGGGGATATTTGGAATTTTATCATTTTCAATTCTAATTTTCTTGAGCCTATGTTTGTATCTTGATAGGTATGCTAAATGGTCGGAGAATTATTTGAATTACGCTTGGTGGGCTGGAATTGCAGGATTACCATTTGTGGCTTTATTAGTCATAATTGAATTGACTCAAGTTGAAGATGCCCCGCATATTTGTCCGTTTTGTACAATAGCGCACATCTCTTTAATTGGTTATGTTGGTTCAATTTACTTCTTAAAAAATAGAAGGAATATTGGAAAATGGTCGGAAAACGAGGGATGAAAATGCATTTAGTCACAGGAGGAGCAGGTTTCATTGGTTCTCATCTAGTAGATTCTTTAGTAGCCATGGGAAACAGTGTAAGAGTATTAGATAATTTCAGCAGTGGAAGAGAGGAGTTCTTAGAACACCACAAAGAAAATGGAAAAGTAGAGATATTTAAGGCTGATTTATTGGACTTGGAATCAGTTAAAGAAGCTATGAAAGGAATTGAAACGGTCCATCATTTAGCGGCTAACCCTGACATAAGATTGGGTACAGAAATTACCGATACTGATCTTAAACAAGGAACAATGGCAACATATAATGTCTTAGAGGCAATGAGGCTTAATGATGTGAAAAGAATTTCTTTCTCATCGTCAAGTGCTATTTATGGAGAGGCAAACATTATGCCTACTCCTGAAACTTATGGTCCCATATTGCCAATCTCATTATATGGTGCATCAAAACTGGCATCAGAAGCATTGATTAGTTCGTGGTGTGGGACTTTCGGAGGAGAGGCTTGGATACACCGATTCGCTAATATCGTTGGACCTAGGGGCACTCATGGAGTGATTTTTGATTTTATTCATAAACTGAAAAATAATCCGAATAGATTAGAAGTTTTGGGTAATGGTTTGCAAGAAAAATCATATATGTCTGCTGGGGATTGCGTTAGAGCAATGATACACCTAATCGATAATTCAAAAGAAAACGTAAGTCTTTACAACTTAGGTACAGGAGATACTTGTTCAGTAAGGAGAATTGCTGAAATTGTAGTTGAAGAGAGCGGTCTGAAAAATGTTTCAATAGAATATACAGGAGGAGATAGGGGGTGGGCAGGTGATGTTCCAAAGACTTCGTTAAATGTTGAACGACTATTCGAAACAAATTTTGAACCTACAATGCAATCAGAAGGTGCTATTAGATATACTGTCAGAGAATTAATTAAAGAAATCGGTCTTTGAATAGAAAGACTGTTGAAATTATACATATTACAATTAATGGTAACACAACATTGATCCCATTCGAATTCTGACTATTATCTAAATTTAGAGATACTGCTCCTAAAGTAGATCTTTGTCCATCAACTATTTTTTCATGTGCTACAACTATAGAAATGTCTTCAATGTCCTCATTCCCTAATGGGAAATCTAAATTAATCTGAAAACTGTTTATATTTCTAGTCATTGAAATATTAGTAAATCGGGAATTAAAGTTTGTTTCAGATGTAATATCATCTGTTGAAAAATTTGTATCAATTTCCATATTCAAATATCCTACAGCGACATCCTCGTGAGTTGTAATACCATTAGTTGCTTGGGATTTATCAATAATAATCTCAGCTAATAAGAAAATACTAACTTGAGAATTACTTGAATTATCGACGTTAAATAAATTAACTCTCAAATCCATTGAATTACTATCAAAATTTTCAGTCCCTGATATTGAGATGATAGTGTCTGATCCACGGACTCCTTCAGAATTGAGTAAAGCTCTATCTAAGTCTACTAAATCAACAGTTCCTTTGATTTCATTATTACTATCAAACCAAAAAGAGGGTGCTAGGTCCATACTGTTGGAGTGAATAGATAACCTCTCAGAAGATATTGAACTACCTAAAGGATCAGCTACAGGGTCATGTAGAGCAATTCTAACTAAACGAGACCCGCGATCATCTGCAAAATTAGATATCCAGGGGTCTATTTGTGCACATACATCACACCAAGTAGCAGTAAATTGTTCCATTAAGACAGAATTTCCACCCTCAGCATACCAATTTTCTGATTCATCATCTGCAACTATGTTAGATGATGTCATTACTAATAATAGTAAAACTGTGAAACCACAGAACCTAGTGTTTCCCCTCATATGTAACTACCTAAACGCCTTCACTTCATAACCAAGAGGCTAGACGAGGCTCACTGATGAGTAAGCGCTGGTATCAAGAAAACCGTCGCGACCCTTGGAGAAGGCAAGCTAAATCCAAGGGATATAGAGCCCGTTCCGCATATAAATTAAAACAGATTCAAGAAAGGTTCGATATAATTCGGAAAGGAGATTATGTCCTAGATATTGGATGCCATCCGGGAGGATGGACACAAGTAGCTGTAGAAGAAGTGGGTGAAGATGGATATGTCATAGGTGTTGACTTATTGTCAACATCTCCAGTTGAAGGAGCTACAATCATAATAGGAGATATTACAAATCCAAAAACGGTAGAACAGATAAATAAAGAATTAGAAGGATATTATCTCAACTGTGTTATTAGTGATATTTCTCCGAGATTGACTGGACGTTATGATACAGACCAGGCAATTTCATTAGAATTATCCACAATGGTGCTGGATGCCGCAATGCCAATATTGAATCCTGGTGGTTCTTTTGTAACAAAAATATTCCAAGGAGTAGGTATAGAGGGATTAATCGAAGCGGCTAAAATGAGATTCTCAAGCGTACAAAGATTCGCGCCAACTGCCTCAAGAAGTTCATCTTCTGAAACTTACTTAGTTTGTAGAAATAAATTACCTAAAATTAGAAAGGAAAGCGAAGGAAGAACGGCATATGAACATCTGAAAGACCATCTGAAAAAACTCGATATTGTAGTAGATTATGAAGAAGAAAAAGATAATACAGATACAATAATTGGGTATAGGAAATACATAGGTCGAAAAAACGTAGAGTAGCGTTTTTTGATATCAGAACTAATATAAGAAAACACTTACTTAAATAATCAATACTGTCCGTCCCTACTAGAGGAACTTGAGATGAATAGTAAGTTATCTAAATTTAGCACAAGAACGAATGCCATTTTTGCTGGTGTGACATTACTAGCAATTATGTTCGCACAAAATGTGTCAGCTGGGACAATTGACCCAGAAGTAGAGTATGCAGGAGATGCCTTAGGAAGAGCAACTTTCTTCTTATTCTTCATTGGATACATCTCAATGGGTGCAGCCTTTGTTTTCTTCATGAGTGAAAGAAACAACGTAGCTCCAGAATACAGAACAACAATGACCATTTCTGCATTGATTGTTGGTATTGCGGCTTTCCACTACTACTACATGCGCGGAGTTTACATCGACACAGGTGCAGTCAGTACTGATTATAGATACATGGACTGGATTATTACAGTTCCACTAATGGCTCTAAAGTTCCCATCATTAGTTGGAAAGGACGCCATTACAGATAACAAAGTACTAGGTCTAGGATTTACAGGGGTATGTTTCGTTGGTGCAATAATCATGATTGCGTTTGGTTACTTAGGAGAAATCGGAGAAATTGATGCAGCACTTGGACTAATTCTTGGTGGTGTTGGATGGGCTATGATAATGGTAGCAACTGGTCTTCCATTCGGTCTATACGACGGTAAGGGAGTAGACAACAGTAAAATCAAAGATGAATTAGTTTGGAGCGCAAACGCACTAAGAACATTCATTCTAGTTGGATGGATCATTTACCCACTTGGTTACTTGGTTGGTACTGACATGGTAGATGCTGGAACAGATGGAAAAGAGATTATGGCTATATTATACAATATTGCTGATATGATCAACAAGATCGGTTTCGGTGTTGTAGCATGGATGGGTGCTAAGAAAGCATCCGCAATGATGTCTTAAATTAAGAGCAAATAACTAGACAGATGAACGTAAAGGAAGGGCTGGGGATTTAATCCTCAGCCTTTCCCTAAAATTATAATCAGCTCATTCAGAGTTTCTATCATAAGGTATAATGTTCTGCCATTCAGAAGCATCTGATCTCGAAACAATAGCTTCAACCCAATCAGTATCTGAGCAATTGAAAACTTCATGAGGCAAGCCCGGCTCAATATAGAACATATCACCTGCACTATGAGTTACAGAATTACGGCATCCAGGTCCAAACTCATGTCTTACACTACCCTTTAGAAGAAATACCATTACATCAAAATCAACATGAATATGGGCTTTAGCAATCCCTCCAGGGGGAATAAATGCTTTGTTCATAGATAGTTTGGTTGCAGTAGTATTTTTACCTGATAAACCAGCACCATATTGAATATTGTTCCAGCCCCTTACTTTGTGAACCTCTCTTAGACCGTGGATTCCACCTGCATCTTCAACATATTTACTAAGGTCGCTTTGTTCTCCTTCCAAAATCAATTCATCTTCGCCCATTTAATCACTAAACAATGGGATGAGATTTTACTTACAAAATATCCGTATAAATGGTAATAATGGCTATTGCACCAGATATTCTATTCTATCTCTTCAATCAAGCCTAAAAAGGGGTGGTGGCTCGCCCGACTCATCCGAGGGACACAAATGGGAAGTAGAGCAGAAGTTTGCACATCATCTGGAGTGCCTCTAGTTGATAATAAAAGTACAGCGTTTCCGTGCCCAGAATGTGGCACATCTATAGGTAGAAGTGCACAGTGCAGAACACAAGCAGTCCCTTACATATGCCCAAATTGTGGCTTCCAGGGTCCTTGAATTGAGGTGTTAATTATGGGTCATGTCGTTGTAAAATATAAGGTAACTATAAACAATCCAGAAGATGGTACTCCTGATTACCAATCTATTGCAGATGTAATAGATTCTTTCAATGAAGTTCAAGCAGTAGAAATTAAACCCCTTGCATTTGGAATGATGTTTATTGAAGTCCAAGTAGTTCTAGGAGAAGGCGAAGGAATCGTGGATGAATTTGAAGAAAGAGTCAGAGCAATCAATCCCCTAGTTGGCCAGATAGAAGCCTTAGAAATGGGAAGACTTTGAATAATTCAAATTAATCAATAGTGATCCAAAGGAGAACGCATTAGTTCCCTCATCAATACTGTTGCATAAGTCCCTGGTGGCAGAATAAATTTCATTCTCATGCTACAACCCTCTGGAGCCCATAAATCATTTTCTTTAGGGCCTTCTTCCCACCGTTTCGAAATTGAAGAATCATGAATTTCAGGAACTTCTTCAATTGAAAAATCTCTAAACATAACTGACAATGGTCTTCTTGTACCGTTAGTAGAAAGACGTGGGATTGCAGATACCTTCCAGTCAATTGAATCTAAATTAGTTATTTCAAGTGCTTTTTTCTCTACTTCACCTGGAACTCCTGTAGCAATTGGTGCATCATTACCAGGTAAAGGACCTGTTACAGCTAAACGACCTAGCCTACAATTCCTACGGCATCTTTCTAAATTTGTTTCACTCACGTAGGACATTTTCCCTACATCAATTCTACCACTTGGTTGAACTGGAGCCACTAAGTCACCTATTTCTGGTTCTACAATGCCAATATTTGAGTTAAGTCTACCAGCTAATGAATGGTTAAATGCTAATGATTGAAGAGAATGAACTGTAAGTAGTTGTAATGAAGGTGGGAGAGTTTTGTATGCCTTAACCCAATTTTCAGGTTGTTTCTGTAAACTCTCTAACATATTTCTTTCAAATCCTAAATGTTTAGGAATAATTTCAAGGCACTTTTCAGGATTTTCTGTTTTTCTCCACATTTCTCTAAAAAGTTCAGTTTCTTCACCGTCATTCAATCCTTTCATACCAAGATATAGATTGACTGCTTCTTGGAAATTTTCTGAAACGACAGCACGTCCGACTTCTGGAGTTACGGGCCGAGTAGAACCAAATCGTTGAGGCCCTATCCAATTAGGGAAAACATTCTCACCAAGTTTCTCAGACATCTTAGAAATCAATTCTAATACTCTCCTCATTGCCTCTTTACCATCCATGGGATCTCCATTCTCATAGCAACAACCCCTAACAGTTATCGAAAAACGATTACCATCATGATCAGACATACCAATTTTCTGGTGTGTTCTACCTAAAATTTCTATTGTTGTATCTGGAATAACTACTGATTCAACTTTTTTTCTTGGAGCATCAATAACTAGAAGTTGCGTAGTAATTGCTCTCTTATCTTTTAAACCAGATGCAAAAATACGATTTCTATTTATTCCACATGCTCTTGAAAGCCTCTTAAGAAAACGATTTGTTTCCCAGTTTACTAATGTGGCCCTAACTACCGTAAAACGACCTTTAGGATCCAGAGCAGGTATAGGAGATACTTCTTCGACTCTAAAATCTTCGACTCTAACCTTTAAAATCCCTCCAATCCCGAGTCCTTCAACAGCTCCAGAACCAAAACCAAGGTATTCTTCAATGGACTTATTATCCATATTCAACAACTTATAATTCTAGATTAGATAATTCTTTGTTAATATCTGAACAGAGGTCACGGAAGACTTTCTCCGCCTTTTTGCCTTTAACGCAACGAACATACAGTTCCGGCTCATCTAAATCTGGATGTTTTTGGAAGTAATTTGCATAATCTACATCTTTGCTATCATTAAGCCGTGAACGGAATAGTTGCAAGGTAGAATGATTCTCTCCGATGATTCTTAGGCGAAGTTCGGTTCCTTCGTTTTTCAAGACTTTGATTGGCATAAGACAGGCTTTCGAGTGGCCCACCCTTTTTGAGGGCTTGCCTTCGAATGCTGGCGCTTGAAGGGACAGAGAACGGTCTAAGTTTAACACCGATATTGATTCGGGTTAATGATGACGGGGGGCGAATCAAGAGAAGAAAGGTTCGCTGAAGCGTTTGGAAGATTAGCACCTGCGATACTGATTATTAGCCTATTATTAACTGTTGTAACTGCTTCAGTGCTTGTTCCTCTACCAGAATTCACAACCGATCTTTCAGCATTCGCTCCCGAAAATGAAGCAAAATCTGCGGAAGAAAGGATGAACGTAGTAATGGAAGATACTCCAAATAGAATTTATGTTCATGTCACACCGAATGAGGAAGGTGCGAATGTATTAGAAATCGGAGCATTGCAACAATTACAAAACGATTTAGAAAATATTGATGAGAAATTCGGTAACGGAATTATATCTCATATAAATATTGCAAGTATTTTACAAAATATCCTTGAAGAAAGAGATAACGAAAGTAGGACTATACAAGATTTTAATGAATGGGATAATCTACTATTAGCAATAATAAATGATGATGAAGAATGTACAGATGCAATAGGGAACGACCAAGCAATAGCTTCGGCAACATTTGCTAAAGATGCTTTACTAAATACTGATTTTGATTACATCCATATTTGTGATTGGATTGTTACCAAAGAAGGTTCTTCAACTCCTATTTCATCTAGTACCATGTGGGTAATTGAAATCGATGGATCTTTAGATTCCAAGGAAAGGCAGAACCTCGCAAAAAGTATTAGAGAAGTCCTAACAGAAAATATAACTTCAGATTCTAGCACTGTATTAAATTATGGAGTTATATCTGATGATCTAATCAGTAATGACATTAATGATACCACTTTAGACAATTTTACTTGGCTATTGATGTTAGCAATTATTGTAGTAGTATTTGTTTTAGCTATAGTTTTCCGTTCAGTATTAATGATTGCTGCGCCTTTACTAGGACTTACTGCGGCACTGGTTTGGACGTATGGGACCATTACCTTGCTAGGAAGACCCTTTTCTATACTTGAAGTCGCAGTGGCTCCGGTGGTTTTCGGTCTGGGAATTGACTACGCAATCCACCTACAGAGAGGTTACGAAGAAGCTCGAAAACACACTAATTCTGCTGCTCATGCATGGGTGAGGGCTTTCTCAATATTGAGAGTGGCTTTAACACTAGCAGTGGTAACTACAGTATCTGCTTTCCTTGCAAGTTCATTATCTCCACTACCTCCCTTACGAACCTTTGGCATAACTTTAGCATTAGGGGTAGTATGCGCATTTATTGCAAGCACAGTTACAGTAGGAGCTTTACACGTAGTTGTAGAGAAAACAACAGGAGTAAAGAAAAGAAAGCCTATTGACTTGTCTAAATTTGCTGATTTAGCTACAAATTTCCAAAAAAGAAATACTGCTAGAATTTTGCTTGTAGTTGTTTTGTTAACAACTAGTTCAGTATTCTTAGCAGGGACTAAACTTGAAACTAGTTTTGAACTAACGGATTTCCTTTCTGATGAAGATATGCCTATTATGGAAGTCAGAGGAGATATGTACGAATCTTATGATGCTGCGGCCTGGAAGTCTGTGACAATACTTATTGAACCAACTGATGGTGAAGATTCTCTTTCCGGAGAAAGAGATATGCTTCGTGGACTTGACATGTTAGATCTAAGAATTTCTACTATTTCGGGTGTTGTTATTCCAACAAATACTGATTCACAACGTCCATCATATGATGGATTATATCCTATTCTCAGAGATGCAATAGAAGCCGATTCTAATTTTGGAGAAACTTTTCATTTAGGGATTTTTGATGGCAGATTAGATGTAGGAGATGGTTTTATTGAAGGCGATATATCTGCAGCAGTTCATTCACTATTACTTAATGAATCAATTGGAGAACCATTGAGAGGACAATCTTGGAGCGAAAGAACATCGATGTATGTCGCTCTTACGGATGATTATAATAGCATCAAATATCTAAAAATTAGAATAGATGTTATCGCAGAAACAAGTGAACAAACTTCAGTATTAGCAGTGGAATTTGAAAAACAAGCAGAATGGATTGAAGATTCAGGATATATAGATGCAGATGCCCACATAGGAGGAGATGTGATGATGATTCACAGTATTTTTTCAGGACTTGTTGTTTCACAAGTTGAATCGACTGGCTGGAGTCTGCTAGTTTCAATACTTGTATTGTTTATCTTAACCAGAAGATTAGGGCAATCACTAGTAGTAATTTTACCTGTTGGGATTAGTGGTTCTTGGGTTGTTGGTTCTATGGCAATCCTTGGCTTAAATTGGAATGTATTAACCATAATGATCACTGCACTAACTGTTGGATTAGGAATTGATTATTCCATACATGTTTGGAGAAGTTTTGAAAGTAATCGGAAATCAGGGCATGGAGTGTGGGAATCTATGAAAATTATGTACCAAACTACTGGCACAGCACTCATTATGTCTGCTGGTACTACAATTTGTGGATTTTTAGTGCTAAAATTGTCCCCTATACCTGTGATACAAGATTTCGGAGTTGTTAGCTCAATTTCCGTTGCATTTTCTCTAATCTTAGCATTGTTTGTCCTACCAGGATTATTAGCGGCTGAAGTCAGAACTTCCAGCGAAAACTAAGCTGGCTCTATTAGAGAAGAAACTTCAACCATATCTAGGCCCTGTTCTCTAGCGACAAGAGCCAGAGACATCCATAGAGTCACGGGACCTAATGAACGCCTTTTTCTTTGAGCCCTTCGTACTACTTCTCTATTATCTATCTCTGATTTATTAGCTATGAATCTAATTAAAGTAGGAATATTACTCTCTGAACGGTCTGGAGGGTGTTTTTCGGAAGAAGAAATCTTTTCTGATTGGACTACATTGATAACAATTTCAGATTTGACATCTTCTATGGCGACAGTTGAGGGAACTGATTCGGAAACAAAGATTGGAGGTGAGGAAATTATTCTTAACATTGGTTGCCACCCAAGGCTAGGGAAACTCTGTTTGTCAAGATAAACAGGAGAAACTAAATTATTTTCTGAGACTAGCCAACCAGACTTTATCAATTTTTTAATTACTAAAGAAGCTTCTTCTGGCATCATCCATTGAAGTTCCAGAGACCAAAGTCTTTCTAGATCGGAGATGCTTAATTCAGTTTGCTCAGAGAAACTGACAAAAATCAATTTTTGAATCTCATTAATGGACGAATCAGACATATTAACAAACTTCTGAGTGTACTATGTCTCTTGATTGTTTTCAAATATATCCCAGAACAGATAGACCCTTAGTTGAATAGTGGCGGTTACTTCCGGCGCTATTGAAATATATGGTAGAGGACTATGTTGCTAGAGACCCACGGACGGGGAAAATTATCCAACAGAGGAAGAAGACTGTAGAAAAGGACATTCGTTCTCTGCAGCCATCTGAAGGGCCTTGGCAACGAATTCCAGTTTATGAAATTCTAAAATTAGCAGAAGGAGAGATTGAAACATTAGAATTATCATTAACAAATGGTGGAGGTTTTGTAACGAGAACTGATGGAATAAAGGCTTTAGCGAGAGTATATGAAAATTCTATTCCTAAAGCACACCAAATTCTACTAGAAGTATTGGACGATGATGATGTAAATATCAGAATTGCGGGATTAGAAGTAATGCCCATTTTCTCATTGAAACTTCACACAGATCTATTGATTTACCTATCTGATAGATTACAAGATGATGATTTGAATGTAAGGAAGGTCGCAATGCATACGCTTCAAAAGATGTCACCAATTTTCCCATCAGGTTGTGAAGATATCTTGAGAAGAGAGTTAAGAAGTACTAATAAAACACATAGAAAAAGCGCTTTTGAGGCTCTAAAATTGACTAGTATTGCATGGCCAGAGACGGGCTGTTTACATATTGACGAACTTATTAGAGAAGATGACGTAGATCTTCGAAGAAAAGGGTCTAAAATTCTGAGGAACATTGCTGCGAAGGGTGGTCCACCAGGATGGGACCTAATTGGTTGGTCGTTGGAAGACGAAGATGCACAAGTTAGAAGAAATGCAGCACAATGCTTGGTTACTCTTACAAATAGTGAGCCTAGAATTGCCTTAATACTAGTGGAAAATGCATTAGACGATGATGATACGAACGTCCGTAATTCTGTTATTCGTGCTATGAAGAAATTAGATCTACAGAGTCCGAGAGTAACAGATATGATTTTGCGTGGAGCAAGGTCAAGAGATCTAAATTTAAGAACTGCTTGTATCGGTCAACTTTCTATTATTCTTACAGGGGACAGGTTAAGAGAAAGTGCAGCGGAATTATTGAGGCAAGAGACTGATCCTAAACTTCGTAAAAGGCTTACTGCTCTATCAATAGATATTGAATTAGACGGTTCAGAAAGTGAAAAAAATAAATTTTTAGCACCGGTTGAAAAAGTTAATGATGAGATTGATAGTGACTTCATGAAGCATAATAAGCAGGACCAGCTCAAGGGTGAACATGATAAACAGAAGGCAAGTCGGCCAAAACCTGAGGACTTAAGATGAGCGAGCAGTTTGATGAGAAACTCGAACAATTTGAACGCCTGTGGGAGGGTGTTACACCAAATGGTATCAATAGGCAAAAATCATTAAAGTTTCAACAATACATGAAGCAACATGTACTTCAGAAGTTCCACAAAAAGACAAATGACCAATTTGCTTCAGCAAACAATGGCCATTTTAACCATAATTTTTCTTCAAAGGATCAATTTCTAACTAAAGAGAATTGTAGAAAATACTGGATGGGAGAACTTCAGAAGGAAATCAAAGAATCCGAGACCTTCTGAGGCGATGAAATGTCAATTTTTGAAAAGTGGGGATTAGAATCCAGCATTTTAGATGCTATAAAATCGCGAGGTTGGGTTGAACCAACGGAAATCCAATTAGATTCAATTCCTCTGGCAAGGAAAGGTAAAGATATTGTTGGACAGGCAAAGACTGGTTCAGGTAAAACTGCAGCATTCGGGATTCCAATACTTGAAAGGTGTCAGAAGAAAGGTTTTCCTCAATCTATTATCCTTTGCCCTACAAGAGAACTCGCAGTTCAAGTCACAGAAGAATTAGAACTTTTACAAGGTAAAAAGGGATTAAAAATAGTTTCAGTGTACGGAGGAACCGATATTGAAAAACAAGCGAAAATTCTATCTATTGGTTGCGACATAGTTGTTGGGACTCCAGGTAGAGTTATCGACATGGCTAAAAAAGGTCATTTGAAATTAGAAAAAATCTCTATCTTTTGTTTAGATGAAGCAGATAGAATGCTAGATATGGGATTCTTTCCAGATATTTTGTGGGTAATTGAAAAAATGCCAAATCGTAATCAGAACTTACTTTTTAGTGCAACATTTCCTGATGAAGTTCTGAATATTACTGAAGAAATTATGACTAATGCTGAGCACGTTATGAGTGATGATTTAGAAGTCGATATTCCAGAAATTGACCTATACGCAGTAAGAATTGGGAGAGGAAATAAGTTATGGGTCCTTGGCAGATTAATAGCTAATATGTCTGAAGATGGACAAATGCTAATTTTCAGTAATACGAAACGAATGGTAGATGTAATTGTAGAGAGGCTCGGTAAATTTCAGATGGAGGCAGTAGGAATTCACGGAGATATGCCTCAAAATAAAAGAGAGAAGTTATTGAGTAAATTTAAATCTGGAGATGAAAAAATTGTCGTTGCTACAGATGTGGCTGCTAGAGGGTTAGATGTTGATGGAATTACCATTGTTGTAAACTATGACTTACCAGATGATACTGAGGCATTCGTACATAGAATTGGTAGAACAGGAAGAATGGGGCGTAAAGGAGAGGCTTGGAGTCTTGTCTCAAAAGAAGATAAAGGTAGCCTACAAAAAATTAGCTCAACCTGGGGATTAGAAATTCCCTTTGTAGAGACTCCTGATTTACCAGATGGAATGAGTAGAGATCCGGTCAGGAAAAGAGATGATTGGGATGAAGTAGCAGACTCATTCGGCATGGTCAGAATAAATCTAAAAATTGGAATACAAGATTCAACAAAGAGGGCTTTGAGCGACTGGATAGTTAGTCAAGCAAAAATACCTGAAATTATAATAGGCGAAATTAATCAATCTGATGAGAGTACAGAGGTTGAAGTTCATGTTGCAAAGGTTGCTTATGTTATAGATGTCATAAAGGCAAGAGAGTATAATGGACGGAAGCTTAAACCTGAAATTATTGATGCATGAGGTAAGTAAATGTCTGATTCTGTTTCAGAAGAAGAGATTTTAGTACTGGATTTAATAGGATTTTTTTGCCCAATTCCAATTCATGAAACACGTAAGTTACTAGATGTAAGTAAACCAGGAACAATTGTTAAAGTGATATGCGATGACCCTGAAACTAAGCACGATATGCCTGCATTATGTAACCGATTGGATTTAGAACTAATTGATTTTGAAGAAAAAATTGGAGAATTTATTTACACAATTAAGAAATAATATAAATTGGAATTGATAATATGGGGTTTGAAGATAAAATCAATATTAAAGAGAACTTAGATGTTCCAGCTGATGCCAGACTGCCTACAAAATATGGTGAATTTCGAATAAGAGTATTTCATGAAGAAGACACTGGCTTAGATCATGTCGCATTAACTCTAGGCGAAATGGATGGTCCAGATCCAGTTCTAATTAGAGTTCACTCAGAATGTATTACTGGAGATGCATTTTCCAGTATTAGATGTGACTGTGGCTCTCAATTGAATGATACGTTGAAAAAAATACAGCAAAAAGGTTGGGGTTGCTTGGTATATTTGAGACAGGAGGGGAGAGGAATTGGACTTCATGCCAAAATTCAAGCATATAATCTGCAAGATAAAGGTGCAGATACATTAGATGCAAATTTAATGTTAGGTTTACCTGCAGATGCTAGAGATTATTCTATCGCATCAATCATTTTAGAAAATATTGGTATTAAAAAAGTTTCACTTCTAACTAATAATCCTGACAAAGTAGAAAAACTTGAGAGCCTAGGTATAGAAGTGGTGGAGAGAGTTCCATTAATTGTTGGAGTAAGGACAGAAAATAGAGATTATTTGAAAACAAAAAGCGATAAAATGGGTCATCATATTTCTTCAAGTGACCTAGAATAAATAGCACGGAATTAGCCGGAAAATACAAGATGGGGCCGTGACCGGGAATTGAACCCGGGCCGGCGGGACCACAACCCACCGTGCTAACCTCTACACC
>PCAW01000045.1:0-8016 GCA_002730775.1 Methanobacteriota archaeon
ATCCTGTTTTACCGCACTTACAGCACCTAACTTTGATTTGTATGAACTGCGGATTCAAGTCCACCAAGTCCAAGAAATTGTCTATATCTTCACTCTCATCCCACTCATGCTCACATGTATTTTCAGTCATGGAGTTACACTCTGAAATCGGAGGCTATTGAAGTCATTCGTTAATACAATATTTATAACTTGCAACCTTTTACCTTGAAAAAAAAGGAATCTTTATTGTTGGATAATGGGAGTAGATAGAATGAGCAGGTTACGAGTGACGGCAAGAGTCCAACTAATGAAAGAAATAGTAGATCTACTTTCTGTGTTAACCGAAGAAGCAAAATTAGTATGGAAAGAAAATGGACTACAAATAAGTGTAGTTGATGGGTCGCATGTTGCTTTACTGTCTGCAACTATAGGTGATGCATGTTTTGAGACATATGAAGTTGAACCAGGAATCCTGCTAGGAAAAGCAAGTTGGCCTTCTGATAGTGCGGGAAACAGAAGGCGAGTTATTGAGTTCGTTAATTCTGATGACGAAATGGAACTTGGAATCGAACTTGTAAAATTAAGAGATTTTTTGAGCGTATTCAGGCCATCAGATTTAGTTGAATTAGATTATGATGAGGCAATAGGAGCTATCAATGTCAGAGTTGGTGCAGTACACCGTATACTTAGAGGATTAGATACATCAACAATGAATGAACCAAAAATGCCACCGTTATCATTTGATAGTAGAGCGACAATAGATGCTTCCAAACTCTCGAATGCTCTAATATTAGCAAAATTTGTTGGAGAATTAGTTGACCTAAGTCTAGATTCAAATCAGATGAGTGTTTCAGTTACTGTGGAAGCCGGAGAATCAGTAAAAGTTAAATTCGATGCAGGAGAACTCAGTGAGTTAGTGGCGCCAAACCCTACGCAATCAACATACTCATTACAGTCCTTAGATCCTCTAACAAGAAAATTAGCAAGTGGATTAACTGATTCAATTACTTTAGAATTTCAAGATAAATACCCCTTAAGACTTACATGGAATAGTAATGAAGGAGGAGCTAGTTGGGTATATTTCCTAGCTCCAAGAGTTACTAATGACCCATGATTAATCATCGATGTTATTGAAAGTGTAGGCGCTTACGGTTAGCCGTGAGTGAACCTTCAGTTACTGTCATTATTCCTAGTGTTAGGAATCATGAGGAGTTAGATATTGTGCTTAAAGGTCTGAAAAAACAGACTTACAGTGGACGAATCGAAACAGTAGTTGTTGGTCCGACAAATGATCCTGGAAAGGATGTCAGTCTAGAGAATAATATTCGATTCATTGATGACGAAGGTTCGAGAACTAGAGCTGATGCATGTAACATAGCAATAAAATCTACAAGTTCTGAACTGATACTATTCACTGATGATGATGTTATTGTTCCAAAAGATTGGGTTAAGAAATTAGTTTCATGGTTTGAAGATGAGGATGTGAGTGGAGTTGGAGGGCCTAATTTTGCTCCAGTTGATGAATCCACAATGTGGCAGCAAGTAATTGATGTTGCATTCTGTAGTACAATTTTTACTGCTGGAACTAATTATGGTAAAGTAGGTAAGAAAGACCTGGATGAAGTCAATCAACTTCCTGGAGTTAATTGTGCTTACAGGCGCTCTGTTCTAGAAGAAGTAAATGGATTCGATGAAGGCGCTATTGGAGCGGAAGATGTTATGCTTGATCATAGGATAAGAATGACTGGAAAGAAATTATGGACCGATAGAACTGCTATAATGTGGCATAGAAGAAGGGACCTTTCAAGAGTTAAGAAACAAATTAGGAACTATGGACTTGTTAGAACTTTGGCTAGTCACGAATACCCCGAACTTAGAGCACCAACACATACAGCAGTTGCATTTTTTCCTCCAATAGTAATAGCAGCATTTGGGTTCTTTTTTTGGGGTCTAGTAAATGGAGGATTGGCATGGCCTGATTTCTGGGATATTCGATTATCTAGAGTTCCTATGGGGCTACCTAGATTAGGAGTTCATACATTACCAACACTAATTCTATTGTACAATCTATTAGCATGGTATGGGTCTTGGAAAGGCAACTCCCCCAGTAAATCAAAGAAGACCATCTTTCTTTCATCAATAGCAACTTACACTTTACATTGGAATTATGGAATGGGAGTAATAACCGGTTGGATTAGAATCTTAAGAGGGAAATCTGGTCTTCAGATAGATGATAGATCACGTTAAATTATTTTCATCTTATTACAATTATTTCCTACTCTCCAAGATTTAGTTCTTGGTCTCCAGAATATAACAGTAAATACACCAATAAATAATCCACCGAATACTAAATTTAGCCAACCCTCTGAAATATACCCCGTACTGGCATTGAAGTATGCCCAGATAAAAGAAGGAATTATTCCAATTATTAATGAAATAAGCAATTCCTCAAACAATAAATTAGATTTATCTGAGGACTCGGGTAATTTGGGAGCCGAAGAATCATGACTCCAAACCTTTGTTCTTTTAACCAAACGCAAATATTTACATCCTTCACCTTTAGGAATGGAAGTGATTGAAGGAGTTCCGTCACTCCAGGTTCGTGAAACTTTCATTAACCAATTTTCCTCAATAAATGGTCTCCCATCACAATATTTAGACCAATAAGAACCACGAATTCTATCCGATAATTCTTCAACTTCGTTTTCTCCAGAAATTAGTTTCTTGTGCATTGCAAGAGACCATTCAGATTCAGAAGCGACAAAACAATTTTCATTTTGTAAAGCAAGTTCTGCAATTTCATAATTTACAGGATAATAGGATATTTCGAAACTATAGTTAGTTTTTATCTCATGCCGAGGCCCGATTCCTCCAAAGAGAACTGAACGATTATCTGAACCTATGAATACTTTTCCTGGATCGACAGTTACCCATTGAATTTCCAATTATATTCCACCTAGGGTTCAATTTCTCCAGTTTGTATTGACCATTGAGAAGCATAAACACTTTCATTCATGAGTAGGTCTTCATGCTTACCTCTTTCAACAATTGCTCCATCAACCATTGAAATTATTTCATCGGCATTTCTGATGGTAGCAAGTCTATGAGCCACTGCTATTGTAAGTCGGTTCTTCTTACCATTTGAACCACCGAAAAGTGACTGTTGTATCCTCTTCTCTGTTTCAGCATCAAGTGCAGCACTAGCTTCATCTAAAATTAGAAGGTCTGGGTCATTCAATAAAGCCCTGGCGAGGCTAATTCTTGCTCTTTGGCCTCCAGATAACATCACTCCTCTATCGCCCACCATCGATTCTAGTCCCTCAGGTAATTGAGAAATAAATTCTGATGCACCTGCCATATCTAGCGCATTAAATATTTCCTCATCCGTAGCATCTCTTGCATAGGAAACATTTTGCTTGATAGTCCCGTAAAAAAGAAATGGATCTTGAGAAACAAATCCAATTTTAGATCTTACAGATTTTATGGAATAATTATTGATATCTTTTCCATTAATGAGCACTTTACCATGTTGTGGTTCATAGAATCTCTCAATTAACTTCAGTATTGTACTCTTACCTGCTCCTGTATGGCCCATTACTCCCAAGAATTCTCCAGAAGAAACCTTCAAATCTATTTTGTTAAGTACATTTGATTCAGAAGAAGGATATGAAAAGGATACATCCTCAAAGGAAATACTTTCAATTGGATCTTCAAGTGTTAGTGCATCATCCTTGTCATAAATCGAAGGTTCAAGATCAACAACTGCGAAAACTCTGCGTGAAGCAGCCTCTCCTTTCTGTAATTGATTTAGTAACATCCCTAGAATCCATAAAGGCATAGTCATTCTAGTAGATATCAGTAAGAATGTTACAAACTCGCCCACACTTATTTGACTGGAACTCATTAGCCATCCTCCAGCTGAAACTAATAGTCCGAATGAGATACCTGCTACAATATGAAACCCAGGAATAAAACGATTTCTGATGAAAGCTGCTTCTATGGCTTGGTCACGATAATTACCACTTTGTCCCTCAATTCTAACTCTTTCAAAATCACTGGCATTATATGCTTGAACCACAGTAATTCCAGATAATACGTTTTCTAATATTGCTACTATTCCACCTGTACTTTCTCTTTGCTGACGATACTTTCTCTGGACTCTGGTAGAAAACCAAATAACCATAGGGACAATCATGAATAATGGGCCAAAGAGGATCATGCAAAGTGTTGGAGACATCCAGAAAAGAATAACAAATGCGGTACTAAGGGTTGTTATTATCCTGATTATACTAGTGGTTGAATCTGAAATAATATCTTCCAACTGTGCTACATCAGCAGATAGTACAGACATCAAGTTACCTGTCTGTCTGGTTTCAAAATATGATGCCTCCATATCCATCAAAGATTTTGTAGCATCCATCCTAATATCATGCTGGGCTTTGTAAGCTATTGACTGCCAAAGTTGATTGCTTAGACCTTGGAAAATTGCAAGAAAAACGAATGATGAAAATATAAGTAAACCAAAACCAAGCTCTGTCGACTCGATTGGTCCTAGATTAGGTATTGAATCAAGTGTAACAATTTTTTCAATCCTTGAATTAGTAAATTGAGAGTTATCTGGATTATAATAATCAGCTGCCATACCTATTGCAATGAAGGGGACAAGATCAAAAATTCTAGCGCCAATATTTGCTAAAAGACCGCCTAGGGCTCTCTCCCAATATCTAGTCACATAAGGCAAAATTCTCCAAATTTTGCGACCCACGATTTGCTTCTCTTCAACAAGGTCAGAAGCATCTTTACTGATTGACGATACTATTACCTCCTTAGCTGGATCTTGGCCATTGGCTTTCGACATGTTTCGCGGGAGAACAAGTAGCGTTTGAATGCTTCACTATACAAGTTTGTTTTGGTGCGCCCGCCGGGATTTGAACCCGGGACATGAGGTTGGAAACCTCAGGTGATAACCCCTTCACTACAGGCGCGTTATCTATCCGAGGATATGACCTTTCTAAACTAGTTCGGTTACATCCGTTCAAATGTCATTACCATATCCGAGGTTTATGCTTGTGCGCCAAAGAGTTGGAATTCTGTTGATGATTCTATTTTTACCCATAAATGGGCCATTACTAAGAATCGGCATTCAAGAAATAATGGATGAGCCAGTTCCAATTGGAGAATTCTATTTCTTTACTCTATGCGTAATTTTATTCTTATTAGGTGGAGTAATGACTTTCACACCTAAATTAAAATCTCCTTTTTAGGAATAGAGAATTTTGGGCCAATTAGAATGGATGTTTTCTACAATTTCATAGATCTTATCTTCAGAATATCCCGATTCACTCAATTTTTCAATCAACTGATTAGTTCTTTTTGGTATCGTTTTCGGGCCAAGAACGGCTCCTGGACGATTTTTATCATCTAGAAAGTCTGTTTCCATTCCCCAGTATGAATTACAATTAGGTAAACTTTCTATAATCTTAGAAATACTATCTTTACCTACACTAACAGTTACACTCAAACCATGAGTAAAATGTGTACTAATATTAGCGGGAGCATAATGTCTGATTGCTAGATGTCGGGGTAAACTGGCCTTATCGCATAATTTTGCTAAATCAGAATATGTTTTCTCGCCATCATCTTCCACGTGAAGTTGAATACTGATTTTGGCTTCTGCAGCTAATTTCATAATATCTAATAATAAATTATTGGCTTCATCCCATATTTCCAAACTCACCGGATAATGCGGCCGTCCGACTTCCCCTAGACAAACGGCTTCTCCTGTGGAAATATATTTTATAGCTAATTTAACTGCTTGTAAGTGTAAAGAAGTAGATTCTTGCAAACCAATTGTATGTATTTGTTTCTCCCAAGATACAGGATGTGGACCGAGAATTACTGAGACTTTAATTCCAAACTTTTCTCTAATTTCTCTTGCCATTTCAATAGTATCTTCATATGCAGATTGATAATCAGATATTGTCGAAGGTAAATTCGAAAAATTCGGTTTATGTACTAAATTAATTCCTGTACCTCCAGAATTAATAAACTCAGAAACTGCATCAAGATATCTATTATTACGGTCTAAATGCATATGTTGGTCTATTATTGGCCCTTCCCAACGGCCGTGATTAAACATATTCTCACGCCAAAGCGCCCTCATCATCTAATTGTGATGACCAATGTCTAATGGCCATCTCTGCAATCCTTTTCGAAGTCTGTTTCAAGACAATACCATGACCATTATTGAATAATAAAATACTGCATTTATGCCTATCTGCATTAATTCTAAGAGCACCAATCCTAGAATCAAGACTAATCTCTGTAAAACGATCTGCGGCTAAATCCATTAATACTGCCCTACCTATGGAAAAGCGAATAATCATCTCACCTGACTCAACTAATAACCATTCATCTGACATTCCAAGAGTTAGTAATAATTCTTGTACCGCTAAGCGTGCTACTTCGCTTCTTGAAATACCATGAACTAATACAGAACCCTCCGGTTCAATTACTAAAGTTGCATGAGGATTTTCATGAATAATTACAACGAATTCTCCTGACTTAACGCCTCTTCCTATGCTAACCGCTTCTTCATGGACAATTGGTTCAGAGGGGGTAAAACGAAAGGTCTGTGTTTCGACATCAAGATTAATTTTAGTTTCATCCATAATCATTCCTCCGGAGTTATCTCCTCAACATTCGTACATGAACTAATCGCTTTTCTTATTGAAGGTAACCACGCTTGGTGAATAGGTACCATCAAAGTTAATGCATCAGATTTAGGGTCGCTAATATCGCGATTTCTAAGATTTGCTAAAGCACCTCTAATTCTAGAAACAAATCTCTCATCTCTAAGATTTTGTAATTCCTCAGAAATACCTCGCTGCTCTTCTATCCACCAAGTCAAACAGGAAGCAGAGGCAGCACCTAAGTCTGCATTCACTAACTTGGAGCTTGTGACTGATTTTATTGCGTCCTTTCTAATTTTTTTCCATCTCCTACCAGTTGTCAATGTCAGAATTAAATTTGAATAAGTGACTTGTTGATCAGCACTTTTTATCTGCCAATCAACCCAATTTTCATCTTCAAGATTGGGTTCAATTGCATAAATTGGCAGTCCCCCTCTTGTATTCTTAGCATGTAAAAGTAACCGTAATTGTTCTGGATCAGGGATGACGGGACCGTCTAATTCCAATTCATTCAAATCAGTCATCAAACGACCTAACACGGTACCTGATGCAATGGCAGAATCTCTATGTACTCCTGGACTCTCTTTCTCTTGTTTATCTTCCATTATCCATGATTGAAGGTCTATTGAGGATGTTAAAAATGCTACACCATGAAAATTAGAATGAGAACGTAACTTAACCGGCATTCGAATACAAGGGATATGAGGCCAAAAAATGATTTTTCCACCATCTGGGTCATCAAAATGAAACTCCTCCCAAACTAAGGCTGGCATATTCATAACCCCTCCGAAACGGCACCTAGGATTGAATACAACGGTCTGAAAATGTCTCAAATAATACAAAATAATATGATGGGTTCAAGTTCGATGAGGATTTGAGAGGGACGATAGACATGAACGAGGCCTATTCAACAGACCCTGTAATTCAACTAAATGAAGTGTTCCCAGGAGACACAAATGCGCTAGATACATTATTCGGAGGAAGATTGATGTCAATCATGGATACTGCTGCTGGAATGGCAGCGTCTAAATTTGCTCATAGAAACTTTGTTACTATCTCTGTTGATGCATTGAAATTTAGAAGACCTGCTTATCAGGGAGATGTGATTAGAACTACTGCAAGAGTTGTTTGGACATCACCTAGAACTGCTGGAATACATGTAATATCATGTAGGTTATCTAGATCTGAATGGGTGGGGGAAGAAATATGTTCAGGGTTCTTCTTTATGGTTGCAATAGATAGAGACATGAAAGCAATAAATATACCACAATTTGAACCGAAAACTGATGAAGAGAAAGAAATGTGGAACTCTGCACAAAAAGCTAGAGATGCTATGAGTTAATCA
>PCAW01000046.1:0-8489 GCA_002730775.1 Methanobacteriota archaeon
AGCATTGGCAGATTTCATGAAGTTCGCTACAAAGGAGCATTTAATACCAGAAAAAGCAGATAAATTAGTCTTTGAAGTTGCTCCTGTAATTATTATAGCAACAACAATAATGTGTTATGCCTTCATTCCATTTGGTCCGCATATTTGGGCAGCTAATCCAGACCTTTCCCTACTATTCCTGATGGCTATATTTGGAGTTGCACCTCTTGGAGTATTCTTCGCTGGCTGGGCATCAAATAACAAATATACATTAATTGGTGGAATGCGTTCTGCAGCACAATTGACTGCTTATGAAATACCTCTACTGATAACAGTGCTTTCGATTGCGGTAATTAGTGGTTCTTTCAATATCCTTGAAATTGTAGACTTCCAAATTGAAACTTCTGATACTTGGAATCTATTTATGCTTCCATTGGGTGCTGCGCTCTTTTTGATTACAATGATTGCAGAGGTTGAAAGAATTCCATTCGATATGCCAGAAGCAGAAGCAGAGCTTGTAGAAGGATGGTGGACAGAGTATGGAGGAATTCGTTGGGGACTGATGTTCGCTGTAGAAATGATGAGGGCTTATGCTGCTTGTATTCTATTTGCTATGTTTTTCCTTGGCGGATGGGAATTCCCATTTCAAGATACACTTTCTGGCATACCAGTGATTGGCACTATCGTTAATTTAATTCCTGGTTTAGTAGTTGTCTTACTCAAAGCATGGCTGCTCTTCGCCTTCTTTGTTTGGGTCCGTGCATCTTTACACCGAATTAGAACTGACCAGATTTTGGAATTTGGCTGGAGATACTTACTCCCTCTATCTATCTTAAATCTCGCAATTGCAATGTATTTGCGTTTAGAAGTCTGGACCGGTACAAGTTGGCCAATTTGGGTCCCTCCAGTGATTACAGTTCTAGGAATCATTCTGTTTGTAGTTTATGCAATAGATGAAGACAAAGATGCATTAGAGTATTCAAGAAGGCCATACAGTACTCAAACATTGGATAAAGCATATCCAGGAAGTAGAAGAGATTAGGAGGTGAAAAAATGGATTACAATACAGGACACCCTCACGCAACACCAAATTTTAGAAATTTAGTAATCAAACCCATGTGGATTACTTTGAAGACAGCCCTCAGGACAGTCCCATATATAGGTAAAGCAAAATTCCTGAAAAATAATTATCATGGACAGAGAGCAAATCTGACCGATGAATTTACTTTGGAAAGAATTGGTGATAACCATCCTTCTTCCGGACAAATATATGCTGCGGATAGAGAATCATCGCCGGCTCTTCCTTTCTTAGAAAGACCGGTCACAATCATGTACCCATATGAAAGACTTGAGGATATGGAGCCTTGGCTTTTCGTTCCAGGAAACTACAATGGAAGGATAGGAATTGTTTGGGAAACTTGTACTGCATGTAAGGCATGTGTGAAAGCTTGCCCTAATGATTGTCTCCACATGACTTCAGAAACCAGGGTCAATGTCCTTGATACAACCGATGAAGGCGATGAATGGCATGGACTTGGTAGTGAATTAGAATCTGGTGGTTTAGCTGCTCGAAGAAAAGAAACCTTTGATGAAATCGAGGGCTTTGATTTAATGCATGAACATACTGCACCTCCACAACAATATGATTTCGCAGAGGTCATTGATATCAGTGGTGACAAAGCAACAGTCCGATGGCAAGATGGTTCTGGTATTGAGTCTGTTGAAATGTCCTCTCTTAAGCCAGCGGAAGTGGATATTGTTTCAGGGCGAATCGATATTGGAAGATGTATGTTCTGTGGTTTGTGTGCAGAAGCATGTCCTTTCGAGTCATTCTTTATGTCAAATGAATATGATGGGATGTCAGGATATACTAGAGAAGATCTTTGGTTTGACGCGGATCGAACTAGATTACTTCCGGTTGTACACCAAGAAAGAGTAGATATGGAATTAGCTAAGAGGGCTCAGAAAGAGAAAGCTAAGCGTGAGAAGAAAGCAGCTAAAGCAGCTGCAGCTGCTAAATCGGAGGCATGATTTTTATGGCAATAGATTTTGAAGCAATTGTTTTTGTAATTCTTTCCGCTGCTGCAATTATTGGGGCTCTTGGTTGTGTTTATGCTAGAAGAGTAGCTCATTCACTTCTCTCACTTATGCTTACATTTTTGGCAGTTGCTGGAGTTATGGTAATGGCATCTGCAGAAATGCTAGCAGCAATACAAATTTTAGTTTATCTTGGTTCTGTAATGCTTGTAGTTCAATTCGGTGTAATGCTTACTCGTCGTCAAATTCAAGAGGGTGATATTCAATGAAAGCACTTTCAGCGTTAACAAAAATAGGGTTATTTTCCTTTATTTTAGTAATGCTAAATGAAGTAATGTCACATTCAATGTGGGGGGTATCGTCATCTACTCCACCTACAACAATTGATTTCGCACTTTCACTATACGGTGAAGAGTGGGCTATTGCAACCGTGATTTTGGGTGCTTTGTTAGCCATGGCAATGGTAGGGGCATCTTACCTTGTTCGTGATGAAAGACTAATCAATCTGATTTGGGATATGGGGGGCGAAGAGTCATGATAGACCCAAGCTGGATTTCTGGACTTGGAGTGATCCTCTTTGGAATAGGTCTTTTAGGTGCTTTTACTAGGAAAAATGCGATTATCGTCTTGATGTGCATTGAAGTAATGTTGAATGCTGCAAACCTAAACTTTGTAGCCGGAGCGTCACATTATGGAGACGTTGATGGCTGGGTTTTCACTGCTATAGCAATAGCAATTGCAGCAGCAGAAGTTGCAATTGGTTTAGCGATTTTACTTTCCTTATACAGTACGCAGGAGACAATCTCTCTTGATGAAGCTAATATTTTGAGGAACTGAGGTGATTTTGATGGGTGAAACAAAAAATGAGTATCGTCTTCTTCTACCTCTATTACCGTTTTTAGCCATAGTTCCTTACTTGGCTTTACAAGGTGAAAATACTTCTACGGATTTTGCTTGGATGATAGTAGTGGCCCCATTTATCGCTTTCCCGATTATTCTCATTACCGGGCAAGTGTATAATAAAAATGAAACCTGGAAAAATACATTTAAGGAAGGGGGAATTTTAGGATTAGCAGCGCTTCTAGTATCTTTATCTACTACTATTTGGATTATCTATGATTATCTATTAGGTAGCGCAGATATTCAAAATAATGATGTTACAAGTTGGTTAGAGTGGATATCTTTTGATATTCTTCAATCAGATTACACGATTGCACAGAATCGAGTACTTGGTGTGGGTGTTTGGGTCGACTCTTTGACATTGATGCTCCTATTTGTAGCGACATTCTTGTGCTTCTTGATTTGTTGGTTTGCTATCGGCTACATGACCACAGATCCAATAAATGAGGATAGTAATCATCGTTTCTTTGCTGAGTTCGTTCTGTTCAGTCTGGGAATGTTTGGTATGGTGCTTGCTGATAACTTCCTTTGGCTGTTTATTTTCTGGGAGGTTATGGGGTTATGTTCGTATCTTTTGATAGGGTTCTATTATTGGAAAGAAAGTGCGGCTTATGCTGCTAAAAAGGCATTTTTGACTACAAGAGTTGGCGATGTTTTCCTAATGATAGGATTATTTATCCTGTACGATATTTATGGTTCTCTGGATTTTGCAGTTGTTTTTGATGATCCTTCAACAGGTATTGGTGGTGCAGTAGTAGATTCTGGAGAATTATTTTGGGCTTTATTGATGTTATTTATTGGAGCAGTTGGTAAAAGTGCTCAGTTCCCATTACATGTGTGGTTACCTGATGCAATGGAGGGCCCAACCCCTGTATCTGCATTAATTCACGCGGCTACAATGGTAAACGCTGGATTATATTTGGTTGCAAGATTAATGCCATTTGTTGATGTTCATCATCATGGTGTTTCTGGATTAGAAGACTTTGGATTGATAGTAGCCTGGATTGGAGGCATTACGGCATTTATGGCCGCATCGATTGCTTTTGTTCAGAATGATATCAAGAAGGTATTAGCATACTCTACAATGTCTCAATTGGCGTACATATTTACTGGTTTAGGTTCAGCACTTTATTTCTTAAATATAGATGAATATTATGCAGGATATTTTGTTCTTGGAGCTTCTCTTTTCCATCTTTTCAATCATGCAATGGCCAAAGGGATGCTGTTCATGGCAAGCGGTTCTGTAATTCATGAAGTTCATCATGCTCATGATCATCTGCATCATGGCTCAGACCATGGAGATCATGATTTTGATCCTCAAGATATGAGAAATATGGGTGGACTAGCATCTAAATTGCCTATTACCGCTACTGCTATGATGTTCGGCTCTATGTCAATTATTGGGATACCTCTGATTGGTGGTTTCTGGTCTAAAGAGGGAATAATTGCCAAAACATGGTCTGCATATTTCCATGGTGAAACTTTGATGCTTGGTCCTGCTTTACTAATCCTTGCAACCGCTGGAATGACCGGGTTCTACATGTCTAGAATGTGGTTCATGACTTTTGCTGGTGAGCCTAAGAGTGAAGTTGTTGACCACGTACATGAATCAACTCCTTGGATTAAGGAACCATTAATTATCCTTACATTTATCACTGCTATTGGCGGCTTTGCATTAGCAGTTCTGGGAGTAGTTGACTTCCTTTCAAACAAGTCGGATAATCTTTCTTTACATGGTCATACATTGCTCGATCAGATAATCTATGAATTAGAGCATGCATTTTTACCAGAAGATATGAAACTTCGTCTTGTAGGTTGGGTAACAATATTCCTTTCTTTCATTGTCGGTCCTATCATGGCTTCAAGAGTACACGGAGGTAGACTCAAAGAAGGTGAGAAAGCTAATTTCCTTGTTGGATGGTTAGTAAATCTCTCGAGTAAGTTTGGTAAACAGGATGTTTCATGGTTAGCGGAATCACAATTGTCCGAGGCTTTGGATAAAAGACTTTATTTCGATGATTTGTATGAAGGTGTATTAGCACGAACAGTGATTCCATTTGCAGATTTTACTGCATGGTTCGATAGAAATGTAATTGATGGTATTGTCAAACAAATAGAATCAAAATCAGTTCTTGGTTCATTCGAGATACGTAAGTTTACCACTGGAAGTGCTCGTGATTATATCTTAATGGCAACCGTAGGTGCTCTCTGTATATTCGTATTGTTAATGGGGGTGAGTTCTTGAGTGATCCTTTAACAATTCTAACATTAACTCCAATTGGAGTTGGTTTGTTATTACTTATTTTACCTCAGTTATTGCCTGGAAACTTAGCTTCATCAATACGTAAATTTTCTCGTAACGTTAGTTTTGGTGTTTCAATGGCATTATTTGCATTTGCAACGTATCTTTCATTCACTACTTTTGGCGGTATCGACTGGCTTGGCATCAATATGGGTGAATACGAGTTAATGAATGACGAACCAGTTACTCTAATCTCATCAATTGGTGTATCTTGGATTGTTGGTGTTGATGCACTTTCACTCCCAATGGTTTGGCTAACAGCTCTATTAATCCCTCTATCTATGTTGGTAGAATGGGATGCTAAAGAAGGTCATATTTTCCATCCATTGATACTTGTTATGGAAGGTGCTCTACTAGGTGTATTCGTAGTTTTAGATTTGTTTGTATTCTATATATTCTGGGAAATGACACTGATACCGATGTTCTTTTTGATACTAGTTTGGGGCGGTGAAGATAGAAAATATGCTTCTATGAAGTTCTTCATCTACACGTTCACTGCTAGCGTAATAATGCTGGTTGGAATTTTAATAATGTATTTCCATACTGGAGATGTATCTGGAGTATCTGGAACATTAACGGGTCATCACTTTAGTTTAGTAGAGATGAACACAGAAATGATTCAATCTGAGGGCCTCAGACATTTGGTTTGGATTTTATTATTAATCGGATTTGCAACAAAAATGCCTAGTGTACCAGTTCATACTTGGCTTCCTGACGCTCACGTTCAGGCTCCGACTGCAGGCTCTATGTTATTGGCAGGTGTAATGCTAAAAATGGGAGCATATGGTTTCTTGAGAGTTGCAGTATCATTATTCCCTGAGTCAACAGTTGTTTTCACGCCAATTCTAATCTTCCTTGGTATGGCAAGTTTAGTCTATGGCGCTTGGGTGTGCATGGGACAAACCAATTTGAAAAGAATGGTTGCTTATTCATCAGTTTCTCATATGGGATTAATATTCTTAGGTATCGCTACGATGCAACCTTTAGGTATTGCTGGAGCTCTATTCATGATGTTTGCTCATGGTATTATTAGCCCTCTGTTGTTCGCTGTTGCGGGTGCTTTCAAACATCATTATCATACTTTAGAAATAGGATCAATGAGAGGAATTGCACATCATTCGCCATATTTAGCCGCTCATATGATGCTTGGTTGGATGGGGAGTTTAGGGCTCCCATTACTAGCAGGTTTCGTCGCTGAAGTAGCTATACTGATTGCTTTCTGGATGAGCTTTGGCTGGCTAGTTCTTCTACCTGCATTGACGTTAATTATTACTGCTGTATATTATCTAACATCTATGCAGAAAACTATTTTCGAGTCAAATGATAGGCATCATGGTATACTTCCAGAGTCACTACATGGTGAAGAGCCCAGAGATATTACTTGGAATGAAAATACTAGTATGTTTATACTAGGAATTCTCACCATTGCCTTTGGAATATTCCCATTCATATTTTTTGATATGATGTCTGATTGGTCAACGGAGTTTGTTCGAGAAGTGTTACTTAATCATCTGATTGAGCAGGGGGTGAAACCATGAATCTCCCAATAAATTCTACTGAAGCGGAACTTATAATTCCTGAATTAATCATGTTATTCGGTTTAGTTGCAATTATTCTAATTCCTAATTTAGGTAAAGCAAGTTTCCGAATACCACTAACAAGAATTCATGTTCCAGTTTTCATTGGAGGAAGTCGTTTCAAGAGCACTAATAATCCTAAATTACCAAATCAGATATCATTAATCATCTTCATATCTGCTTTATTCTTTGGACTTATTCAGAATTCTTATGGCGCTATAGGAGAAACACTAGAGGTTACACAATTCAGTCGTTTATTTTCTTTGATTTTTATAGCTGCACTGCTTCTTTCTACGATTGCAACTACACATAGACTCCCCGCTAAAGTTAACGTAAAGCCACCTAACGATAGCGATAGCGAGAATATTTCTATTAAGAAAATAGATGCTTTAATCGATAATCGTCGCCAAGTCGATTTCCATATTATTCTGATTATGGTCGGTCTTGGTATGAGTCTAATGTCAATGGCTACACATCTATTTATGCTATTCGTTTGTATTGAATTGGCATCTTTATCCTCGTATATCCTTGTTGCTTTCCATAAGGAAAGTAAGATAGGTGGCGAAGCAGGAATGAAGTATTTTATCGTAGGTTCAGTTGCTTCAGCAGTCGGAATTTATGGGATGTCTCTTCTCTATCTATGGAGTGGTGATCTCTCATTAGATGCTTTAGCAATTAAGTGGTCTGAATCAGAATCAGTCGATCCTCTCGCCGGCATTGCAGTTGGTTTGATGTTGGTTGCATTCGGATTCAAAGTAGGGGCAGCGCCTTTCCATCTTGCGGCTCCTGATGCTTATTCTGGGGCCTCTTCACCTGTTGCAGGTTTACTAGCCACAGCTTCGAAAGCTATGGGATTCGTTGCTCTAATGAGAATCTTGGTATCGGTTACAATGCCTATTGAAGGCGAAGCGTTCTGGTACACCGCGATTGCTGTAATTGCAGTTGTCACTATGACCTGGGGTAACTTAGCTGCTCTAACTAGTAGTAATCCAAAGAGAATGTTGGCTTACTCCAGTGTTTCACATGCAGGATACATGTTAGCAGGTCTTGCAGCTATTGGTAGTGGACTAGGTTCCGAAGAAGCAATTGAACTTGTATTAACAGCTATAGTATTCCATCTTGCTGTACTAGTAATTTTCAAGTTTGGAGCATTCTTAGTATTATCTCTTCTCGAAACAGAGGGAAGAAGTCATAGATTGGAAGATCTACATGGGCTTGCTCGTAGAGACCCATTAGTTGCTGGTTCTATGTTCTTATTCATGTTGTCATTAGCAGGTGTTCCACCGTTGTCAGGATTTTTATCGAAGTTTTTGATGATTAATGGAATAGTGAATATCTCTGCTGGCACAGGCGCATCAGATGCAACATCAGTTATCGATTGGTTAACTAGTGTTGAACCAGTATTTTGGTTGGCCTTTGCAATTGTTATAAATTCCGCTCTATCAATGTTTTATTATCTAAGAATTGGATTAGTTATGTTCTTTGAAGAACCAGAGGATAGTAGAACTTTAAAATATGCCTTTAGCCTAAGGTTGGCAATTGTAGTTTGTGCAATTCTAACTGTAATTGTTGGAATCGGTCCATTAAGTGACTCGTTATTAGAAATGGTTGTTGAGGCTATAAATTCCTTTGTTTCTAACTGAGTGCCAAGGCTCAACTTCACATAGGTGACGCTAGACGGATAGTCATGGCTC
>PCAW01000047.1:0-7108 GCA_002730775.1 Methanobacteriota archaeon
AATTAACTTTTTGCCATCATTAGAAAATACAGCATCACCAGATTTTATTGTGAAACTAGAATTTGAATCATTACCATCACCATCAATAAGATCTATTCTTTTTTTATCACTAGAAACTTTTAGTTTTTTATTTCTAGGATGTAGACCATAATAAATGATTACAGATTCGCACCGTTCAGCTGGTTCAGCGGGATTTTTAATTTGTTTACCAGCCCAATCTTGAGTGCTAAAAATTTTCTTCTTAATTATTTTTGCATTTTCTTGCCTAAAGTTTTCAACCTCAACAGTAATAGTATGCTTACCTTCAATCAATTTTACTTTTTTAATCTTTGGTGATGAATTCTTGAATCCCTTCAACCTATAGACTTCTTGACCATCGATTAGAATTCTTCCTTTATTGTCGGCAGTTCCTTTAATACCATAGAATCCATCATAAGGAATCTCAAGTGGCCATGTATTTTCATATACAATTCCACCACCACCATCACTATTAATAGTACCGAGTGGAGGTAAGGGAGATAGTCCAAACCTATTTGTAAATTTACTCCATGCAGGATGATTTACAGGCCACCATTTCTTTTGACCACCAGGGAATCTTGTTGTCCAAATTGGATTTTTGGGGCATCTTCCTTCACCAACAGGAATGGGTGACTCTGGAATAGGAGGTAATGGTGCATCAATTGTGAATGCACCACCCATTGGATTTTGATACCAAGTTTTGGAAGAAATTCTAGACTGTTCAATTTCTCCCACATCAATTTTAATAGCAAGTGCCATGGGATTTATTCCCTTAATACTTGAAGGTTGTTGATTTTTTATTTTTGTAATAGTAAGTTCACCATTCCTATCAAATCCATTGTCAATATTATCATCATATTGAAGATCTTTTCCATTATTTCTTATTCTAGATCCTGTTCTCCGTGAAGATCCAATGGTGTCGATAAGATACTCTTTTCCTGCCTCAAATATATTAGAACCAGTAATTGTTTCCCTTTCTTTATATCCATTACCAGATCTACTTCTAGACAAAAGAACATAATCATTTGGTGGAAGTCCTATTTTAACTTTCTCAGCAAAAACTCCAGAAGTTCTTGGATTATCATCAACTTTTAATTTAAAACTAATCTCTGCTGTCCCAGATCCATCTACCTTAAGATAGTTTTTACCATCACGATTTACAAAACGTGCAGTAATTCTATTTGATTTTGGTTTACCATCACCATCAAAAGAAAATCTTCCACCAGCATCTTGAAGCAAATCTGCTTTGATTTTATACTTACCTTTCTTAAAGAATTTGGTATGGGTTGTTTTGTCCATACCATTTTCAACATTTACTTCATCTCCTTTACCATTATCGATAGATATCTTTACAAAATTATCAACATCAACTGTGATAATATAATTTCCATCGGCAGGAAAATCTATATTGTCCCAGCGAATTACATGTGTTCCTGCATATGGATTGTCATCTAATGATTTTCTAGTATTGAATGGACATACTCCATACTCATTGAGAAATCCTCCACGACCATAAACATTTGTTCTCCAAAGTTTTCTATCTGCCTTTCCAATGTAATCAGTGGTTGTAAAAATTGTTCCACTTAATTGAGACTGATTAGATGATGTTGATGGACTGGGAGCACCTTTTACAACAAGAGTTTTTGCATCACTGCCTTTTTCACCTCTTTGGTCTAATACTACACCACCAACTGAAATTTTATCTACAGCAACTCCTGCAGTTTTGGGGTTGTCATCCCATTGTAATTTTAACTGGACATTACCAGGACCATCAGTTATTAATCTCTTTCCGTCATCAGAGAATCTAGCATTATTTGTGGAGGATGCGATTGAAAATGTAGAGTTGATGTCATCACCATGACCATCTTTCATTTTAACTTTCTTCTTATCACCACTGACTACAAATCCACCTTTTCCAATTACCTCAGTACTATCATTATTACCTACATTGATTGTTTTAGAATCACTACCTCGTTCACCTTTTTGTATACTTGTCCAACTAACTTGTTCACCATTACCAACTTTCAAAGTTCCTACAGCTAGTCCACTAGTTCTTGGATTATCATCCCATTCAAATGTCAAAGAAACATTACCACTTCCTTTGACTATCATTTGAGTTCCATCACCATTAAACTTAGCAGATACTCCAGGAGATGTTGATTTAATTTTTAAAGAAGCGTTTGTATCAAATCCATTTGTTGCCTTATCATCAAATTGAACCTCTTTACCACCATTAGCAACTCTTCTACCAGAGGTTCCACTGGCACCTTCAGTTCTGATAGCATATGATTTCTCACCACTAACAGTTTTAGTAGAACCTTGATTCAGTCCATGATAAGTGATGGTTAGATCTTGTGGTTTTTGAGGTTTTACTTTTTCTTTAATTGGAATATTAAGGAGATCTATTTTAATTCTATGAACACCCTCTTCAATTGTTTTCTTGATAGTATCTGTAGGATCTCCTCTAAATTTTTTGGTTTTAATAAGTTGCTGATTATCAAGATATAATGTAGCAACATTATCTGCCATCCCACGGAAGACATACTCTCCCGTATAAGGAAAGTTTTCTTCCCACTCAAAGGTTGCTACTTGACCAGCAAAATCACTACCAGGTGCATTTGATGCTGGAATAGGTGAAACCGCATAGCGATTCATAAAACTATCTTCAATTACCTTACTAATTTTAGGTTCTGGTTTAGGTTTAAAATCTTTAGTGCTCTCAAAAATATAAGTTAAATCATTGATACTGTGTCCATTTTCTCTTCTTTCATTACTGGCAGTGAATTTACCTTGAGTTGCTTCAACTTGCAAGTCATCATTATCATTAGAAGATTCAACAAAGTCAGCAAAAATTACTGAACCTTTTTTGTTTCCTTTAATTTCCTTTGCATCTTTTCCAAGATCTCCAATAAGACCTTGCTCAGTTCCCTTACCTTTAAAAGATCCTGATGATGTTATTTTATAAACGGTATTTCTTTTTACTTTTTTAGTTACAGTATCTGTTTTACTGTCTTCAAAATTGTTTGCTGTGAATTTAAATTTATGAGATCCATCTTCCGCAGCAAAATTAAATACTAATCCTGAACCTGCTTTTTTTCCACCTTGTCTGAATACTTTAAACTTAACATCCTCAAAAAATTCTTCTTCTGATGGTGGAGATTTTTGTGCAGTTATTTCTTTGCCACCCCATGCCCAGTGAGCAACTTCATGAACAACACGAGTTGTCTTGTCTCTAAATGTAACTGAGATTGGATCTTCTTTTCTTGTATGCCACCATGGATTTGAAAAACTTGCAAGGAAATCTTGATACTTATTAATTTCTAATTGAATGGGATCAGCAGCTAAGGTTGCAAATAAATTAGGGTCCCAATTACCTAAGATCTCACCTTGTACACCATATCTAAGTCCATACCCAGAAAGTTCTGTTCCATCTGGAGTTAAATCATATATCTCAAAGTCTTCTTCTTGATCAAAATATTCTGTGGTTGGTGGTAGATCACCTAGGATAGTTCTTATAACAGCACCAGACCCTCTCTTGCATGAGTCTACTAGTTTTGCTTTGGGTGGATACTTATATCCAAATCCACCACTTACAACTCTAATTGCAAGAAGAGATCCATCTGTACCAAAAATGGGAGATCCTACTGCACCTACACCACCACCACCACTAAGAAATAATCTTCCTCTACATCCCTCATCATATGGATTATCAGTTTGAGCAGTACTAAAGGGTGCTCTTTCTCCCGGTCTTAATCCCCTAATTCCATCACAAACATTACCATCAACATCCAATACATCAGGAGTCAGTGCATTTATTTCATTAAGTGTTAAATATCTGGTTGTATCTCTAGTCTTAAGTATGAACATCGTGCCTGGATTTAAGGCAGCATACTTATTTGCTTCAAGAATACTTATATTCTGCACATATCCTAAGTCGGGATCAATATACCCAACACGGATGTCTTTCTTAGTAGCAGGTCCGAAGATATTAAACGACATTCGGTACTATAAATTACTGTTCATCATAGTGATATTTATCATAATAACTCTAAGTCACCTTCTTGGACAGGTGCATTATTTTGAGAGTCCTCAAGTGCTTGATCAATATCCGACTCACCACCAGAAGTTTTATTGTTTACATTTGGTGTTGATCTATTAGGTTCAACGTAAGGTGTAGATCCTTGATCTTCAATACCGCCTCCATTTTCAGATTGCTCTTTTGTTTTTTCATCAACAGATTTAGCACTTGGTGTCTCTGCCTCTGTCTGTGCATCACCACCCTGACAGAATGTATAGAAGTCAGAAGCAGCAACGGTTGGTGTTGCTTCACAACCAAAAACATTTAATTTAATATTTGTAAAAGAAAGAGCTGATGTAAGACTTCCACCAATGTCTGGAATTAAATTTTTAACATCTAAAAGTGAGGCGACATCTGCAATTCCAGCAAGAGTGTCATTCACATCATCAAGATATGAATTTAAATTACCTACTAAATTATTATTAGCATCATCTATTTCTGGTCTTGATCCTGCTAATACTTGAGCAGTGATTGTTTCTGCAGTACACATCGGAACATATGGATTTGTAGTTGCTCCAGAAGGATATCCATTTTCATCTTCACCTTTTGTTGCTCTATCAGTTGCTTCTTTGATAAGTTCTGGTAGGTCTATAGCACCAGTCAAAGCTCCTAAAATTTTATCACCAAGACCATCAGTCATTTTTGAATATAAACATCTAACTAAATCGGTAAATACTTGCTTCATATCAGAGAATTGATATCTCATACTTGAAGGAAGTGCTGCTACAACTTTTGTTAATGCTTTATTTAAAGTCTTCACCACAAATTCCATAACCTTATCAAAGATGACTTTCATATATTTTGCCATCTCTTCTGCAAAACTTTTCATCAGTGCTTGGAGATCACTAATTACATTAGTAACAGCATCAGCATAACTTTGAAGTGCTTGAAGATATGAATCAATCTTAGTGGTTAAATTATCAATCGCAGTTTGAATACCTTTAAGTGCAGAAGGTACATGTTCTTGGGGATCTGGTTTTAAAAGAACAATTTTCTCGTCACACTTTGCCTGACGTTTAGTATCTGCGGAAGTTGATTGATGTATGCCATCTGAATTTTCATTTGTTGCACCGGGTGCTGGTGCAGCTCCAGGTCCTGCTTCCTGTGATGCTGCTTTTCTTTTTGCTGGTTGTTTAACTGCTAGATCACTTGCAGGTGGGGTTGGTCTTGCACTTCCTTTTGGTGGAGAAGCACCATCAGCATATCCAGATGTTGCTAAAGTTCCAGGAGTTGTATTTGTAACTCTACTGGTTCCAATTTTTTGATTTAGTACTGTCTGCGAGTTGTTACCAAGAACTCCCATGATGACGGGAACTTGTTGGTCCTGCCCATCAAGGAAGAATCCAAACACCATATTTCCTTGTCGGAGATTTGGTGTTGCCTTGGATGCTGTTTGTCCACCACCCGCAGTGATGGGATACATCACATTTGCCCAGGGCAATTGATCATCGGGGATTGTTTCTTGTCCCTGATCATGAAGACCAATAATCCTTACCTTATATCTTCTACCCCATCCAGGAATACTATCTTTATCTGGATATTTTCCTGCATTAATATTATCTCTCCAAGTAGAGTCGTCAGCAATCTGCCCGACCCACCATAAAAAGTTTGATCCAAGAAATCCAGGATTAAATAGAGATCCTCCTTCCATCAGTCCTCGTATACTCTACATTCGTCAGCATCAGGTTCCATTTCACAATAAAGTTCTAATGCTGTGGGATCATGATGATCTCCTGCTTCAATATCTTTCTTATGATTCTCAACATATACATTGAGTTCAGTCAATTCACCTTCAATGTGACGACGTTGTTGGGGTGAAGTAGTTGGATCCTCAAGGATCTGTTTGTCTACTTCAATATGTTTTTCTACACTTTCCATTTTTAATTTGCTATACTAGTTTTGCTTGGTTTTCCAGTTTTACCAAATGAATCTCTTGCTAAAGATAGTTTGGTAAAAGTTCCTTCAGTTACGTGAACGTAATGCGTAAGTCCTGCTATAATATATAGTCCACTATTTTGCTTACTTACATTCTCTCCTTTTTTCTCCTCTAGTTGTGGTACATCTAAGTATACCATCTCTCCAGCATGAAGGGAGAAATCTCCTGGAATCGTAACATTAGCCGTGGAAGCAAAGAACTGATTAAATCTCATGATTGATTGATTTAAAATATCTTTGTATTCAAAGTTTTGTTCATCTTTCTTTTCAAGTTGTTGGGTTGTATCACCAGTTGCTAGTGTTCCCTTATCAAGAAGATAATAAGTTGTTCTTGTAAATTCTTTATTTGCTCCTGGACAATTAAATTCATCATTAAGTTTGGGTAGTTTTTTTCCACCAAGTTTTAAATCATCTTCATTTGTTTCAGCATTGGGAGTTACAACTTCGTAGAATGTAGTAAAAGGATCAAATAATATTGTCCTTGTAGAGTAGGCACCCATCTTTAATTTGTTCTGGACATTTACATTATTATCCTTTGAGTATTCCAATGCTTTTAAATCATAACCTTCAGGTATTCCTGGACTTTCATTAAAGATGATTGATTTCTTTTGCTCTTGTGCAAACAAACTATCAATAGATTTGAAGTGAAATCCATCTGCAGTCTCAAAGAAAAAGTATCCTGCACTCTTTCCTTTCTTTTGATTTTCTGCAGAAATTGCTTTCCTCGACAACCAGTTTATAATATAAAATGGTTTCTTATTGTTGCCGATATAATTGTAGTTGTTTAGTGTTTCATCTATATCACTTATATCTTTTTTAGTTTTAAGTCCAATACAATTTCCATCAGTCAAAAGTTGCTTCACATGATCTGATATTTTTCCATCATATCTTTTTGTAATTCTTGCCTTTTCATTTCTTATAAACTCTGCCGAAACTAGATCAAGTTGAATTTGAGTTTTCCTGGTGTCATCAGATATGGGTGTGACCTTATTAACATACATCACTAGTTCAGGTTTATCACCAATAGTAACCTTATTATTATCTTCAAACTTTAATACAACTTTTTCTTGACCTACA
>PCAW01000048.1:0-17129 GCA_002730775.1 Methanobacteriota archaeon
CAAGGTTCAGAAATTGATGATTGTGATATTGAATCATTTAATTTGATATATTCTTGGCCAGATTCTAATACTGCTCCTGAAAAAATAATTTTTCATGTAACTGATAATGACGGCGCTGTAGCAAGTGTAGATATCAATATTGATGTCAGAAATAGGAAACCAAATGTAGGAATTGGGGCGCCCAGCGATTACAGCCCTACATCAGGAGATATAGTTATATTGACAGGAAATGGAACAACCGACTCATTATATGATATGGAAAATATGATCTATTCTTGGGACATGGATATTTCAAAAGATAGTGATGGAGATGGAGATAAAACTAATGATGAAGATATACTTGGAAAAATAGTAGAATGGCAATTTAATAACGAAGGTAGTATTGTTGTACAACTAACTGTAGATGATGGAGATACTACTAATTCAATGAGAATTACTATACAGGTAGAAGAAAAACCATTTACAATTACAAGTTTCATAATAAGCCCAATAGGAGTTCTAATTGTTATAGTCTTGATTTTATCTCTTGTAGCTGCACCAGTGATAATGAAGAAAAGGAAAGAAACAGAACATGATGAATACAGAGTACCTTCCAAAGGAACAATTGATGACGCATTTGATGACCCCGATTATGACCCATTTAGTGAAGATAGGAAAAAACAAAAGATCAGTAAGAAAAGAATAAAACAGAAACAAAATAAACCTGTGATAAAGAATAATGGATTAGATAAAGATTTACTTTTAGATGATGATGAAAAAGTATCAGATAACCAGGTAGGATATATAGATTTGGAAAATAAAAATCTTGCTGTAAATGAGGTTTTGAGTGCTTCAGAGATAGAAGAACTAATTGGTGAAGAGGAATAGGATAGGTTATGGTAAACCTATTCAAACTACTTGGTTTGCCAGATCCAAAGAAGAATATAATTAATGATTCAACATCAAAAAATCAATCTTCAGCAAATCCGGGTCCTAGGTCAAGCTCTAGAGCCGATTTTCATGATTTAGGTGATCCCTTATGGTCTGAAAGAACGGAAAGATTGAAGACGCAAGCCAAGAAAAATGTAGTTTATCTGAAGCCCGATAAATATCAAAGAATTCAACTTGATGGTATTGAAAATGAAATTTCAAAAGGGAGTATGATTTTGGTAGATATAAGTTCACTATCTCATATGACCAGCCAAAAAGAAGTTTGTAAAAGAAAAGTTGAGAGTTTAGGAGAAATTAACAATATACCAGTTTTTTCTCTAAATGAAAATGATTCGCTTTTAATGATTCCAGGATTAGGTATGAGAGTAGATACAAAAAAGCATAGATTAGGGATGAAAGTACTGGAACACGAACCATGAAAAGTCAATATTAGTAATCTACTTCAAAGTTCCAGTCGTTCTTACTAGAACTAGGTCCTAGTTTGTTGAAATCGACTTGCATTAATTTCTGTATATCGTTCAATCCTGAATAATTATTAGAGGATATAACAGATTCTACTTGTAATATCGCTAGAGATGCTAGAGAACCACCGGGTAACGGATGTATTTCCATTAACTTACAGCGTAATGCAGCCATTGCCGAAGATAATATTGGCATCTCATTTTCAATAATCATTTCTTCATCGATTAAAATCCATTCAGATTCATCTGCAGGTATCTTGGACGAAGTGAGTTGAACGTTTTTTGCTGATTCAAGAGTAGCGGGAAGAATAAAAATCATACATGAAGTACCTATTCCTTGGCTTCTAAGATTTACTAGAGTATCTCTTTCTTTGCCTTCCCGACTCTTAGAGAGACTAATGGTGATTAAAGGAGGAGAATTAGAAACTACCCCTATTGACGACATTGGAGCGAGATTATGTACGCCATTGGCACTCATGGTAGCAACTAATGAGATAGGTCTAGGCATCAGTAAACACGCTAACCAATTTCGTCTTTCTTCGTGAGACATATCTTCCAAATTGAAACTTTCCCTACTTTCGGAAAGAGAAAAAAATCCATTTGGTTCTGCTCGATAATCTCCCTCTTCCAGCCATGTATCTAATTCACCAGATTCTACTTCTGATGCTGAAAATGAGGTGAATTGCCTGTAATTTTCCCAGTTAGAAATGTCTAAGGGGTCTTCATTTCTTGATTTTTTTCTTTCAATAGAAGCATCTGCATATGTCACACATCTTCGAAGGAATCGAGAAACTATCTCTCTTCTCTGTGCGATATCCATCCAAATCACTCTAAGCCTAGTTCTTTGACTAATCTATCTACATGGCCACTTGCCCTTACGTTATATCCGACAGAGATCAGAGAACCATCTGTATCGATAACAAATGTGGATCTAGAAACTCCCATATACGTCTTACCATAATTGTTTTTTTCTCTCCAAACTCCATATAACTGGTGTAATTCAGTTTCTAAATCTACAATTAAATCGAATGGTAGTTCATGTTTATCAATAAATTTCTGATGAGAGCTAGAGGAATCTTTAGATACACCAATTACTTTGTATCCTGATTTCTGAAGTCTAGAAAAATTATCCCTAAAGTCACAAGCCTGAACTGTACAACCTGGAGTACTATCTTTTGGATAGAAATAAAGTATTACTTTCTGACCAGATAATAGTGTATCAGAAAGTTTGATTTTTTCTCCATTCGTGATTTGAGCATTAAAATCTGGTGCTTTTTGACCGACTTCTAGCGTTACAGGTTCATTATTCATAATACTCGCAGATGTAATTAGATGATGAATGCTCGTATACCAGCAGCATTCAATAACAAGTATGTGTTGCTCTGAGATATGAATAAGTTAGGACTATTTTGTATAGTGTTGGGAGTAATTGGATTAATATCATTTTTAATCACAATTTTAGTAACAGGCTACATTGATCAAAGAATCCAAGATGAATGTGATTCAGATATCGGTACAATTGGACAAATCACTGGTTTAGACGAAGGAGAATGCCAAAATGCTAGAAATTTAAGTAATTCAGTTTCTAATTTACAGATACCTTCTATATTGACTGGAGTGTCATTTATAGTAATTGGAGGAATGTTAATTCGAAATAAGAATTAGCTTTTACTTTCTTTAATCAATTTTTTTGTTGAAGCCCAACTACATATCAAGCATTCGCTTAGATTATGGTTTCTTGCAGGGCAGTGCTCTCTTCCAAAAAATATAATCTGTAAATGTCTTCTAATCCACGTATCTTCTGGAAAAACCTTCTTCAAATCTTTCTCGGTAGTTTGAACATTTTTTCCATTTGATAGCCCCCATCGATAAGCTAATCGATGAATATGAGTATCAACTGCAAATGCGGGAATCCCGAAAGCCTGTGACATTACTACACTAGCAGTTTTATGTCCCACTCCTGCTAATGATTCCAGGAAATTCCAATCAGGAATTACTTCTCCACCGCCTTCTAAAATTTGTTCAGCCATTTTCTTAAGATTCTTAGCCTTGGTGGGAGCCAATCCTATCTCACGAATTATCTCATGAATTTCATCTACATTTAGTCCAGACATTTTTTCAGGATTATCAGCTCGTGAGAAAAGATAGGGTGTGACTTCATTCACTTTCTTGTCAGTAGTTTGGGCGGATAACATTACTGCAACTAGTAATGTATATGCATCTTTATGATCGAGAGGGATTGGTTGAGTGGGATATAATTCATCCAAAATTTTACCAATTTTATTCGCCTTTTCAGAGCGTTTCATTATTCCAACTCCGGTTGTTCTTTCAAACCGTAGATAAATGCTATAATAATTAAAGAAAATGGAACGCCATAACATGGACCATACATGAAATCAGAGCCATCAGGAGAACTTGTTACACCTCCTAAAATTATGTAGGATACTAGACCTAAAATCATAGCAGGAATAATTGAAACTAAAGAAAAAATCAACCCCCTTGTGACACTCATATTATTATCGAAGGGTTTCTTGATGATGAACATTATCGAACTTCAAATAGAGATTCAATTTCAGAGCCTGACTTTGTATTTAGAATATCTGAACTCTCAAGCCATCCTTTACGTGCAATTTGTACACCGTACCATACATCATTTAGTCCATTAACGTCATGAGCATCCGGGTTAATACAAATTGGTACTTTCTGTTCTTTTGCAAACTTACACAAACGCCAATCAAGATCTAGACGATAGGGGGAGGCATTAATTTCAATCGCTTTGAGATTACCTTCAGTATTCAATTCCCCCATCCTTCTAATAACGGCGTGCATATCTATTGGAATACCTTCTCTAACTTGTAATATTCTTCCAGTTGGATGACCCAAAATAGTGAATGTAGGGTCTTCTATTGCTCTAATTAACATTTCAGTGTTTTCAATTTCGTCCCTATTCCTCCAACTTCCTAGAGCATGTATACTTCCTACGACATGAGAAAAAATATTTCGAACATTTTCAGAATAGTCTAGTTTACCATCTGCTAATATATCACATTCAGAACCATGAAATAATCTGAAATCAACACCCTCATCAGACCATTTTTGATTGAGTTTAATTATTTCTTTATGCTGAGTTGGAACTATCTCTCTTGGAATACCAATGGTTCTCCCCCCAATATTCAATGTCTCAGAGTGGTCTGCGATTCCCAAATATTGCCAACCTAATGATCGAGCAGCCTGTGCCATTTCTTCTAGAGTGTTACTTCCATCTGAATAAACAGTATGGTTATGAAAAGCACCTTTGATATCCTCTGGAATAATCAAGTCAGGAAGCAACGATTTAGAAAATGAAGCAGCTTCAATTTCACCCATATCTTCTCTCATTTCAGGAGGCACCCAGTGCATATCTAAATTTTTGTAAATTTCAGATTCATCAGAGCATAGTAATGTATGCTTTGCAGCTTCCATACCAATAGATGAACCAGCTAGAGATTCAGGAAATAAACCGAACTCATTCAATCTAAGTCCTCGATTAATTGCTTCTTGACGCAACCTAATATTATGTTCCTTGGAACCAGTAAAATATGCAAGAGTAAAAGGGAATGTTTCCGGAGTAACTATTCTAACCTGAGCATCAATTGTAGCATCACTATTCCTCTCCATTAGAGTCTCTGCAAGTTTTTCATCTAAAGACCCATTACCAATTGAATCAGACAACATTTCTTGCTCTAGAATTAGACTAATTTTAGAATCACCATACCCTTTTACTTCTGCTATTCCTGGAAGACCCAGAATTTTTTGAATCACTTTCTGATGATTTTCAACCAACGAAGAGACAACAATATCCAGATCACCTATTGTCTCACGTCTTCGACGAGCGCTCCCTGCAAGTTGTGCTTTTTCAACACCCTGAATTAAAGAAATTTTTTCCTCCAAAGAATGACCGTAAAGCAATCCAACATCCATTCTTGTTCTTCCTTGATAACGTCTTAAAAGATCTATCCCCTCGAAAATTTTCTTTTGACTTTTCTTGCCGAAACCGGGAAGAGATGAAATATGATCTAATTCACATGCTTTCTTTAGTAATTCAATCGAATCAATACCTAATGAATCATATAATGACTTTACCTTTTTTGGACCTAAACCTGGAATTCCAACTATCTCAATTAATCCAGGAGGTACTTTATCATATAGCGATTGCATATCTCCCCAAGTACCTTCCATTACAGATTCGGTAATGAGCCCTCCAATACCTTTTCCAATACCTTTGACTTGTAATAATCTACCTTCTGAAATAGTTGAAAATAAATCCGCCTCCATTGAGGATAGAGCCCTTGAAGCATTCTGATAGGCGCGGACTCGGAACCCATTTGCACCTGATAATTCCAAAAGAACTCCCACTTGCTCTAAAACATCGACTAATTGCGTCTTACTAAAATAGGGTGGTTCATCCCTACGAGATTTAGGTAACGACCAACCCGCTATCTTTACCATGGCTTCATGAAGGGTACATGGGTCTTGAATCATACCATCTAACATTCGGATTGATTCTCCCCAACATAAACAAATGAAGACCCTATCCTACAGTCATGGAATTGGTTTCAATTCTAGAAACAGCGTCTGTCACCATGTGTGGTATGGCTACTATTTTATGGATGGCAATTGGAACATTGGCACGTTTTGAAAGAGGAGAGGTATTGACACAAAAGATAGTTGCAGCCTTATGTATTATTTCTGCGATTATGCTTTTTATCCTACATTATTTAGGAGGAGAACTGTGGGGTTCTACCACTGTTGCGAGACCATTTGCTGTAATTGCGGTGATTGTAGCAATCTCAGGAATGATGAATATTAAGGGAAAAGATGTCCAAGGAGAATCTAATCCACATCAAATCATGAAAATGAGAGCGGCTGAGAGAGAACAATAATAACTAATTATTACTGACCAAGTTTTTCATCAATAAATGCTCTCATATAAGCAGGTAGTTCACCATTGACAAATACGACATCGTTCACATCTTCTAACTTCATTAGGGAATAATAAATTTGCATTGCAGTCATTGGTGTAGAACTACATCCAGTACAACCACCTTCTAGAGAAATCATAATTATTCCATCAGTCGTATCTACAACATTAACAACTCCGTCATGCGCATCTAGAATCGCCTGAACTGGACCTACTGAATCAAGAATTAACTGTTCGTCAACCATTTGCCTAACATCCTTCTATGTAACCGTAGTAGCCGAGGACTAATGAACCTGAGGCTCTTTCAAGTACATGATGAGTACTTCGTTGAGGGTATTAATGATTGATTTGCTAGTAGAAAGAGCTGAATTTGGGCATGGCGGAAATCAAGAAGTAATCAAGCCATTGGCTGCATTATCAGACGTTGAAGTTTTACTAGTAACTCCTCAGATGCAGTCATTTGATGCTGGGAAGAAAACGAATCAAAAATCAGAAATAAAACTAATGGAATCAGACGTACCTAATTGGGATTATGAATATGAGTTCTGGGGTGAAACAGAGGAAATATTGAAAGATAGAAATATTAAATTTAGCCGTATAGTAATGCCGATGCATGAAAATGAGAAAGAGATGGAAAATTGGATCATTGAATTAAATCTAGATGCAGTTGTTTGTTCGGGTTCTAGAAGAAATGTAAGTATCTGGGAAGAATGGATGGGCCCCACTGAAACTATGTTTAGAGCAGCAGCAAAATCGGGAACACCTACTCTAGGAATTTGTTTTGGACATCAATTACTTTGTCATTCATTAGGATCAGAAATAGAAAGAGCGGAATCATTATCCAGCGGAATCTGGACTCTAGAACTTACAACTGAAGGAAATAAGGATGTTTTACTGACGTCGCATGTTGAAAATAATGAAGAAATATCAGGTTTGTTCAGTCATCAGGATCATGTGATGTCAGTTCCAAATAACTGCACATTACTCAGTAAAACCTCTCACAATATGGTTACCGCTGTTAGAGTAAATAATGAATTAGGAGAACCAATGCCAGCATGGGGAATACAATTTCATCCTGAGGCTGCAAAGAAAAGGATTGAACGAGCATATGGTTGGGGACACATTTCCGAAGAGGAATATAAATCATTTAAAGGAGAACATGATGGTGCTGGAATATTGAGTTCTTTCGCTAAAATCGTTTTTGAAAAACTATAGTCAGTCACTAATAAGTGGGCTTTTATTAGGATTCTGATTATAAGTAAGTCTTTGGTCGCCGATTCACAAAGGTGAATACCATGTTAGAAAATATACCGTTAATTGCAGCAGCAATGGGAGTTTTAGGACTGCTAATTGCATTTATGTTATACAAAAAAGTGAATAGTGTAGAAATTGATAATGAAGTTGTGGCAGATATAACTCAAGAGATTCAAGATGGAGCTATGGCCTTTCTGAAAGCTGAATATCGAGTATTGAGTATTTTCGTTGTTGTTGTTGGTGTTCTACTAGCATGGTTGAACGATTTTGAGACTGCAATAGCATTCTTTGCTGGTGCTGTTGCTTCAGTAGCAGCAGGCTTCTCTGGAATGAGAGCAGCTACTTCAGCTAATGGAAGAACTGCTATGGCTGCCAAGAATGACGGGCAGGCCGGAGCGCTTGCAGTATCTTACAATGGTGGAGCTGTAATGGGGCTTTCAGTTGGTGGACTTGGTCTACTAGGGATTTCTCTCATTGCATTCTGGCTCAGTGCTGGAGAAACAGCAAGTGACGGTACAATGAACCCTGTTAGTGCGGCTGCTGGTTTCGGTATGGGTGCTTCTTCAATCGCTCTATTCGCCCGTGTTGGCGGAGGAATTTACACAAAGGCTGCTGACGTAGGTGCAGATCTTGTAGGTAAGGTCGAAGCAGGTATACCTGAAGATGATCCGCGAAATCCTGGTGTAATCGCAGATAACGTTGGCGACAATGTAGGCGATGTTGCTGGAATGGGAGCAGATATATTCGAATCCTTCGTAGGTTCAATTATCGCTGCAATGATAATTGCTAATGACTTTGATGTTGGCATAGCAGAGGATTATGTCCTTCTTCCAATCCTTCTCGGATTTATTGGATATACCGCATCAATCATCGGTGTATTCTCTATGACCGTACTAAAAAATGGAAAAGATCCTGCTGCCGCTCTACGAAACACCACATTCATCGCTGCGGTTCTGTTTTGGGCAGGAGGTTACCTGGCCATTAATCGAGGACTAATCGTTGTTGAGTATGGAATCATGCATTCAGTAGTACTCGGGAGTATTATTGGTATCCTGATAGGACTCGTAACTGAATATTACACAGGTATTGAACCTGTCTTTGGAATAAAAACAAAAGCGATTCCACACATCGGTGAAATGTCAAAAACAGGACCTGCTACAAACGCAATTGCAGGATTATCCGTTGGTATGATGTCTACATTCATTCCAGTTGTTCTCATTTCTCTTGGAATCCTAGGAGCAAATGAATTTGGTGGCGAGCAATTTGGATTGTACTGTATCGCAATGGCTGCAATGGGTATGCTAGGGACGGTTGGCGTTACAATGACTGTTGATGCATACGGGCCTGTTGCTGATAATGCAGGTGGAATCGCAGAGATGAGTAGTCTTGGAGATGATGTTCGTGCAATTACTGATGAACTAGACTCAATAGGAAATACAACTGCAGCGGTAGGTAAAGGATTCGCTATTGGATCAGCAGCTCTTACTGCACTTGCACTCTTCGCAGCATACACGGCAGCAATTGGGACAGATGCGGTTACTGGTGAATCCTTGCTAAATCTTGAACTTACTGAGCCAATAGTCGTCATAGGTTTGTTGATTGGTGGCGGTCTTCCGTTTGTTGTTGCAGCAATGACAATGACATCAGTAGGAAAGGCTGCAGGAGACATGGTAATTGAAATTAGAAGACAATTCAAGGAAATCCCAGGATTACTAGAAGGGAAAGAAGGTGTGAAACCAGATTCTAAGAAATGTGTCGATATTTCTACACAAGCTGCCTTAAGAGAAATGGTTGGACCTGGAGTAGTAGCAATAGCTGCACCTGTGATTGTAGGATACGTCTTAGGATGGGATGCATTAGGTGGATTGTTAGCAGGTTCATTAGTTACTGGAGTTCTAATGGCACTATTCATGGCAAATGCAGGTGGTGCTTGGGATAATGCAAAGAAAGCTATTGAGCAAGGACATATCACTGGAGCTGAAAAAGGAGATTCAGCTCATGATGCTGCTGTGATTGGAGACACAATAGGTGATCCATTCAAAGATACTTCTGGACCTTCACTGAATATTCTAATTAAGTTAATGTCGATTGTTGCAGTTGTATTGGCTGGAACAGGTAAATTAACTGAAAACGGTCTTCTTTGAAACGATTAACCGTTAGTCTCTTGACTGACTACATAGAGGGATCTGTATGGCTAGAGAAGCATCTGTTGGAGTTATGTTGGTAGTTTTACTGACATCGATGACTGGTTGTACTGCAGTAACAGACGGTATTACTGGAAACTCAAGTTCCGAAGAAATCTCAGTTCCGACTTGGGAATTAGGTGATTATTGGCTATACACATTCTCAACACCTGATTACAGTGACGACACTACGAAGTTAGTAGTTGCAACTACTGATATTGAGGAAGAAGGTACTGCATACATGCTAGCAATTTCCAGCATAGGAGAAGCAAGAAGGCATGCAGTCCTAAATCATAATCCATTCCTTGGTAGAATTACTCACGACCAATTAAGTCCATTCGAAAATGGAGAAGCAAAAGATGTCTTGGATTTTCCATTGAAAAAAAATAAAGCATGGAGTTTTAGTTTATTTGAAAATGATTGGAATGCAGTAGTCTCATCTGTGGACTCATCAATTGCCTCAATAAGAGCGACGGCTAGTGATGGTTCATCTATCGATTATATTTTTGATGGAAATATTGCATTCTTCTCATCATTTATCTGGACCGATTCTGAAGGAGTAGTGCAATTGAAGATGAAAAATGCAGATAATGGAGTAGGTCATACAGGAGACGTTTATTTCGTCAGAGGAGGAGATTTATACAGTAATAATTGGTATAATAGTGGCCCCGATGCAGAATTTGTAGATACTTTCTTTGTATCTGACCACCCAAAAGATGGGGAATGGAATGAAATGATATATTTCTTAGATGCCTCATGTGGAGGAGGCTCTACAATTACACTAACATTGAGAGATCATACATCAGTTTCTGCTCTAGAAAGGTTCTGGGGTCCCGGTGCTGAAGAAACTGGGACATTGGGCACCATTCCGTATCCAAGTCAAGAATATACCCTTACAGTTACGTTCACAGGAGATACACATCTGAGAATATTATTAGCTGGTGGAATCACTTATTCTTGGAATCTCTGATGATAGTATGTCTGGCACCTTTGTAATGATGCATGGAATGACAGGAACATCCGCTAAAATGGAACCATTAGCGAAACAACTAGTCCCTGATGGATGGGATATATTTTGTCCCGAAGCTAAAATCCCTCATCCGACGAGGGGAGGTTTTGCTTGGTGGTTACGTTCAGAAGATCCTACAGAACCGCTTGGACCAAATGCATTGTTGGAAGTAAAGAATTCTGTACTAGATGTAATTTCAGAAATTCCTGATGGACCAATTATTGTTGGTGGATTCTCCCAAGGGGCAGCTATAGCATCTGCTATGCTTGAGTACGATATCCAAAGTAGAATAAAAGGTCTAGTTTTACTTGGAACAAAAACAGTTAGGCCTGAAGAATTAAGGGAAATATTGCCATTCTTAAAGCCAAGAAAGGTTGTCTGGATGCATGGTTCTAGAGACCATCTAGTACCAATGGAACAAGGAATTGAGCATATTGAAATCTTTGAACAAGCAGATTGGGAAGTTACAAAGTTGGAACATGAAAAAGGACATATGGTTAATCTAAATCAATTAAATGAATTGAAATCTACCATTCAAAGTATGGCAGATAGTTAATTAATTCTGAAAATAATCAATTAAATGATCAGACCCACCGATAAAGATTGGTTTTTCTCCTCTCATATCAAAACAAATAGGAACTGTTCGATGTCCAGTAACACCTACTACTTCTGAACGTAAGTTATCTTCATGATCAAAGTTAATTTCAGAATATGTGAGATTCTTAGAATTTAATACATTCTTTGCTCGGTTACAGTATCCACAAATTGTTTGTGTAAATAATAGGAAATCGGTATTACATTCTTCTAAAATTTCTGAGAACCTATCCACATCTACACTCCCTGAAATTGACCTGATTTAGCATTACTAATTAACCTGAGTAATAAATATACAACCAATCTAAGATGTAGAAGGTTGTAAATCTTCATCTTTCCACCAATCTGGCCTTTCGCCAAGATCAGTATCAGGATCTTCTTCTTCCCATACTTCGCCGTCCTTAATTCTACCTTCAAGAACTCTGTCTGTTTCATCTTCGTCAATGAATATCAGCATTATTACGGTAACCATAGTTAGTATTGCACCTAGGTATATAGCCGAAGAATAATCAAAAATTGATATTAGCCTTCCAGTTAAGGTATAAGCGAATACACCAGAGAGATTGAATAATGACATATATGCAGTGAATTGTGTCCCTCCTACCTTGCTCCATGTTAGCCTCATTGTTAATGAAATAATACATATCCAAGCTATCCCAGCAATAAATGCCTGAAGAATTAGGAAGGTTGTCATGATTGTAGTATTACCCCATAGAGGTTCTAAGAACGCTAAACCCGCATTAGCAAATGCTAGAGCCAGGAAGAATACCATAGCGACTCTTCTTGTTCCATAACGATCGCCTAGAAGTCCACCAAATATCTGACCAAACATCGCTCCGAAAACAACAATCCCGCCAACAATTCCGTTATACTTTGCTTGAGACCATCCTGCTCCATTGATGAAAATATCGAATGTAATTGGCGCTACAAATATGTATAAATCTGCAAGAAGACAGAGACCGATTAGTATGAAAGCAGATCTAACCGAAAACGCTTTGACTAGATAAAAAGAGGTTCTAGCAACCGTGTTTTTGGTTCCTTCTGGTAAAATTGAGAACGGATTGGGAACCTCTGGTAAAGCAGGCTCTTCATTACCCAAATAATTCATGATAAATTTAATTGAGAACAATAATATTGCAATGGATAAACATATGTAACTAAATGGATTAGTAATTTTCCTTACATCTGCACCAAATGACCAATCAATAGTGAATACATCAATAGCAAATCCAGTAAACCAAATTGAAAGACCAATTATCGTAAAGAATGCTGTGATTGAAATTCTCGGTTCAGAAACACTGTAACCTACATTCTTAGCAGTCATGAACTCTTCTTCATCAATCCAAGGAGTTTCTGTTTCGTCGTTATCCACGACTTCATCAACAACTTCTGAATCTATAAGAATCGCGTCAACCTTTGACCACGGGAATAACATAACTCCTGGTTTTTCCCTCAAAGTAAGAGGTATCCACATGATTAGTATTAGCAGAGATAATTGTGCCAGAATAACTCCTGAAATACCTATTACACCAATAAGAACCCCTAATCCGGCCCCTCCAATAATAATTCCAAGTCTCTTAGCGGCAAACATGAATCCATTCACCTTGGCTACCTCATCAGGTTGTAGAATTTCTACTGCCAGAGCATCAGTAGCAACATCTTGTAGAGATGCAAATATATTGTGAACAAATAATACCCTGGTTACTAAATCTACTTGCTCATTAAGATCATCAACAAGAATCAAACTTCCCAGTGTCAATGCCATTCCTGCTTGTGCGAAAAGTACCCACTGCCTGCGTGGCCCATATTTCTCAATAAATATAGCATCTACAACTGGGCCCCAAATCCACTTAAATGTCCAAGGTAAAGCTACAGTTGCGAATAATATTGCTATATCTTCGACAGGAGTTCCATTATCAATTAGATAGGCAGCAAATGTAACGCTAGCAAATCCCCAAGGAAGGCCTTGGGCGAAGTACATCAGACAAAGTGTTACTACTCTACGAGTTTTATTCTCAGTTAATGCTCCACCTTTTCTCCATTCTTTTGAGGCTTTTTTAGTACCTGAGATTGCTTCAGGACCCCAAATTATTGGATTGATTTTATTCAAACTGTTTGAAGTCCAATTACCCATATCAAATGGTTCCGTAGATTCTTTTTTTGACATCCAATCTTCGCGATATGCCACCCACCCCAAAAGAGACATTACTGCAAGGAAAGGAATAATGAACAAAATCGGGCCAATTGAGGTCTTTCCTAAGTTAGCCTCTGAATCTAGCAATGAAACAAAGATTGGGAACTCGGCATAAACATCACCAGGAGAACCTCCTTCGTCAGAATAGTACATTCTGAAACTACCTGAACAATCTACTTGACCTAATGGGTCAGGGACGGCGCACGGACCATTTGTTTGGGCTGGAACAGCATAAGATACTGTAATTGTTGTTCGAGTATCTTGCGACCAACTCTGGAACGAATCACTCACTATGATATCCCAATTAGTAGTAAAATCGTTGCCATTATTAACTGAGTTAGCAGACTCTGTATGCTGAGAAACCTCTTCATCACCTCTGAAGAGTGTCAGTGTTAAATCACATTCTGCTCCACCACAATTTCCAGATTCAATATTAAATTTCATCCTAACAGATATTGTTTCATTAAGTTCAAGAATGAAGTCTTCAGAAAATCCTGTTTGTAGTTCACAAGAAAAATCTACTACTACATCTTGACCTTCAGGGAATAATATCTCTCCATAACCTTCCGATGCAGAGCCTTGCGACAGATTATCAAAATTATTCCAGCAATCATCTAAATTCTCAGAACCCCAGAAATACATGTATGGGTCATCACTGGTAGGATGATTATCGGCAGAACTAGATTGAGCCGTCGCAAACATAGACAAATAACTGAATGTAAACAGTAGAACAACTGCAATAGTTAGACTACGACGTGTGGATTGCATAAGTTATGGAATGAATAGTGACGTTTGAGTCTTCGCCCAATTTATTCACTATCATTTCATCTTAATACCAGTGCTTTCATAATCCCATTCTATTAATTGCCAACCTGATGTTGAAATTTTCTCTCTAACTTTTTTGATATGTAATGGATGGCACAAAATAGCTGCGCACCCTCCTGAACCGGCCCCTAAAGCTTTCCAAGCCATAACACTGCTATCTTCAATTAAAGGTTGAATAACAGGTAAAAAAGGAGTATTAATTGATTTATCTATGGAGTCAATTGCACTTGAAACTTCATTTAGAGACTCTACAAAAAGTTGCCTCTGATCTCTTTGAAGAGAATCTGCTAATTTTCGAGTTGTAAGACGGATTCTATGAAGTCCTTCTATTACTTCCTTATCTCCTGATTCATATCTTGACCAAACTTGATTTTGTATTTCTCCGGAATTATGAGAGATTCCAGTATAAGCGATTAAGAGATGTTTTTTAATCCATTTAACCGCAGAACGAGCAGGTTCAAATGGCATTATTTCAACATTTTCACCGTGAAACATAAATCGATTGAAACCGCCAAATGTTGCAGCCCATTGGTCCTGCCTTCCGCATTTATTTCCCGACTTAATTTCTGCTTGGTAAGCTGCTTCAGCTATTTCATCTAATGAAAGATTTTGATCTTTACCTAATAGTGCAATACGAGCTACATTTACAGAACCACTAGTTCCCAATCCTGAACCTATTGGAATATCGAAGTCATAAGTGATTTCCTTCAATTCATTAACTGTTGCTTTAACATATTTATTTATTGTAAAATTGATTACTTCTCCACCAAAGTCCGTACAATAAGGATTGACATCAGTCCAACCACCAGATAGATCTACTCGGACTGGAACCATGACATCAAATTGACCACCCATAGGTACTCCGAGTGTTATCTACATGAGAACCCTCCGCCGCAGATAAATCATTTAACCGAAAATAACCCATATGAGAAACCCCTCCGAGGCACATGACTGACGCCGTAGATGATGCGATTCGAGCTTTTTCACAAGGTAAACCTGTAATGGTTTTCGACTCAGACTTTCGAGAGAAGGAAACAGACCTACTGTGGCCAGCAACTGCTGCAACTCCTGCAGTTATGAGACGTCTGAGGATTGATTGTGGAGGATTACTTTTCTTGGCGATCGGCGATGAAATAGGCCAAATGTTTGATTTACCATGGCTACAAGATTTACATACTCATCCTGAATTAGTTAATGATAATCCAGTATTATCGCACCTAATCACCAATGACTTACAATATGATACAAGATCGGCGTTTACTTTGTCAATAAATCATCGTGACACCTATACGGGAATTACTGATAGAGATAGATCACTAACTACGAAAAGATTTGGCGAATTATCAGGTTCATTATTGGAAAAATCAATTAGTGGAGAAGAAGCATATAAGGCATTGGGAAATGAGTTCCGTACACCTGGGCACATTCCTGTGTGCAGAGAATCACCGGGCGGATTGAAATCTAGGCAAGGACATACAGAGTTAGCAGTAGCTATTGCAAGACTTGCAGGCCAAGTTCCTGCAACAATAGGTGCAGAAATGCTTCAACCTGATGGAGATGGTGCACTTTCCATTGAGGATGCGAGAGCCTATGCGGCTAAACACAATATTCCAATGATAACTGGCGATGATTTACTTAATGCCTTAAACATAAATAAATAAATAGACGGAATGAATAATTGATATTGAGAGTGGAGAGCATGGTTCGAGTAATGGCAGTTGGCGTTTTTGACTTACTCCACGCAGGACACCTACATTATGTAGAACAAGCTAAATCATTAGGTGATGAACTAGTTGTTGTTGTTGCTCATGACGACACAGTCCGCAAGCAAAAACATGAACCAGTAACTAATCAAGAATTAAGAAGAAGAATGGTTGAAGGATTGAAACCTGTCGACAAAGTAATAGTAGGAAATCCTCCTAGTATACCTATTTTTGATATATTAGATTCAGTTAAGCCTGATGTTATTGCTTTGGGGTATGACCAAAAACACTCTAGAGATGCTATAAAACTTGGATTAGAAAATAATGGTTGGGGAAATGTACAAGTAATCCGTGTAGAAGGATTAGCAGACGACTTGGATGGTACTAGAAAGATAATTGCTAGAATACTCAGTTTATGGTCAGGTGAAACCGGCGGGCCCTACGAGGAAGATTGAGATGTTCACTGGAATCGTGGCTGGGACTGCTCCAATAATTAAGATTGAAGAAAAAGATTTTATTCGTACCTTTACAGTAGATTTAGATGAATATATAGATAATCTGGAAATAGGAGCTAGTGTGGCTCTAGACGGAGTTTGTATGACTGTTGTTTCAATTGAAAATAACCTAGTTAAATTCGATGCCATTGAAGAAACTCTAACACGTACCACCTTAGGGAAACTCAGTGTTGATTCGTCAGTAAATATCGAAAGATCTCTAAAGATGGGAGATGAATTGGGTGGGCATATAATATCAGGACATGTTTTAATGTCTGCAAAAATAATACAAATTAAAGATAGAGGAGAAGGAATAGATATTTTAGTTGAAAATCCATCTGATGCGAGGCATTATATTCTCGAAAAAGGATATATCTCGATAGATGGCATGTCTCTAACTATAGGGAATGTTAGTAAAGACAGTTTCGCATTACATATTATTCCTGAAACATTAAGAGTCACTACGATAGGTGGGAAAAAAGTAGGAGACTACGTGAATATAGAAATTGATTCACGTACTCA
>PCAW01000049.1:0-10429 GCA_002730775.1 Methanobacteriota archaeon
AGCGTCCGCCGGTTGCCTTGCGTCGAGATATACCATGCCACTTTGCCATGCAAGCCGCCGACTTGCCGCCCTTATTTCAATAGATTGGATTAAACGGTATCAAGCAAATTGTTAAATTCTATTAAAATTCACATTAGAAATATGATTTACTGGACTAAAATAAAGTATATTCATAGACATTATGCTCTCAGAAGCAATTGTGAGTGAGAAGAGGATTCGGCGTAGGACACCTGTAAGATGGAAGCAAATTCGTAAAGAAATGCGAGAACTTTCTGATTTAATTGGTATTGAGCTAAATTTCCCTAACTTATTCTTGGAAAGAGGACACTTTGAAGAAAGAGATTTGATATTAGTCGATAAAGTACCGTTGGCATTTCAGATTCAGACTGACTCAGGAAAATCATGGTATCCAACAATCAGAGGAGTGTTGGCATGGAATATAGAAAAAAGTTGGGCAGCAGTAGATCATGGTGCAATTCCTTTTTTGATGAATGGAGCGGATTGTATGGGCGCAGGAGTTCATCTAGCAGATCCAGATATAGAACCGGGTGATTTAATGTGGATTAGAGATCAACAACATGGCAAACCACTCGCAATAGGAATGGCTATTGTAAGCGGTGATGAAATGATGAAAATGACCAAGGGAAAGGCGATTAAGACTATTCATTGGGTCGGTGATGAGCTGTGGGAACTAGAAACATGAATCAATAGGATTCATTTGTAAGAATCTCTACGAACAGTTGTGCATAAACTGTTGGCATTGGTTACAGTTGCTATTTTAGCATCCTCTGTCATTGCTGCAGATGGTGGAATTAATGAAGACACAAATCTGACTGAAACTGATTTTGAATCTATGGAATATAGTAATGTTGTGTTTGAAGAACAAGAATTTACTATTTCTCTAACACTGAAAAATGAATCTACTAACATCAGTCAAATAAACTGGATTACTCAAGTATGTATTAATTCAGGAGTATGTTATCCTCCTAAAACAATTGAAATGAATACTACTGACAATAAAACATGGACTGCATCAGTAGTTGTAGATGAAGATGCAAGCTATTTGAATTGGAGAATTGATCAAATAGACGATAATGATACTGTGGTAAGAGTCCCTGATACAGGATTTGGTTGGAAAATTTGGTCTGATTGCTGGTATGATGGAGAAGAATGGGGAGGTAATGATACTTCTTGCATGACAGAAGAAGAAAACGATAGTGTCCCTGGGTTTATTTTTTCTCTAACTCTTTCAGCAATAATTATTGCAGGACTGATGATACAAAGATTTGAGGGAAAATATGAATGATGAAGATTCTGATTTCATTGATTTAGAGTTCTCTCAGATTTCAAAAGAAAGAATGGCAGAAAATGCATTTGATTTTTTCCAGTTGATGAATAAAAGACGTACTACTAGACATTTCTCACCGAAACATGTACCTCGTAATCTAATAGAAATGGCAATTAAAACTGCGGGTACAGCACCATCCGGAGCTCATTTACAACCTTGGACTTTCGTTGCGATATCAAATGAAGATTTAAAGAATAAAATTCGTGATGCAGCTGAAGAAGAAGAGCAAAAAACATATTCTGAAAGAATGCCAGAAGCATGGGCTGAACTATTACGACCTTTAGGCACAGATCATATCAAAGAACATATTACAGATGCACCATGGGTTGTTGTTGTATTTAGACAATCTAAAAGAGAACGTATGAATGGAGAAATTGCACCCACTTATTATTCCCAAGAATCATGTGGGATTGCCATTGGTTTATTCATTGCAGCTATACAAAATATGGGACTGACTACATTGACCCATACACCATCTCCTATGAAATTCTTGAGAGAATTGCTGGACAGACCTGAGTATGAACACGCAATGTTACTGATGCCTGTCGGATATCCAGCAGAAAATGCCAAAGTACCCAATCTTAAAAGAAAAAGTCTTGATGAAATTTCTGAATGGTTCGACTAAGATTCTTCACTTTCAGAACTGGATGGAGTAAAGAATGCCAATGCTATTCCTGAACCTATTATCATTAAACCTCCGAGAATGATTTTCAGAGTTAATATCTCATCAAACAAAATAATTCCGTAAATTGTTGCTATTATCACTGTAAGATAAGAAAATGCACTAACCCAAGCGGCATTTGCCTTATGATAAGCCATGGTAATTCCTACTTGACCGCCCCCTGCCCCCACTCCTATTCCGATTAAAGCCGCAACCATTTCTAGAGATAAATCGGACAAGTTTGGAACTGCTTGGATCATCGAACCAAGAACAGAAAAAGCAGCGAACCAAAATACTACAGAAGAAGGTGACTCCGTTTTTCTTAAATCACGAACAAAAATGTATGCTAAACCAGCGAATAATCCCGAACCCAAGGCAAGTAATGCATTGGAATCAATACTATCAAAATCAGGAGAAACTATCAGAATTATTCCAATAAAGGCAGTCATTAGCAGAACGAATACTGAAGATGATACTTTTTCACTAATTAATCGACCAGAAAGTAATGCCACAAATAACGGCGCAGTATACTGTAATGTCACTGCCTGGCCGATAGGAATTAATGATAATGCTGTGAAATATAGCAACATTGCAATTAATCCAGTAAGACATCGCAAAAACATCTTTCTTCTATCTTTGACTTTGAGGCTGATACCTTGAAACCTAGCAAAAATAGCTACTGCTAAGGCGATAACTAATGAGCGGACAAAAATTATCATCCAGACATCGGCATTTACTGATGTCCATTTCACTAATGCATTCATAGTTCCAAATGAGATACTACCAAAAATCATCCATAAAACTGCTACTCTTGGAGAATCAACAGGTAACTTTGGTACTGATACATATGAAGTAAGGTCAGGACCTTCTTTGGCTAATTCTGCTACTGATTCTAGCCCTCTTCCAAGGCCTTTAGAGGACATTACTTTAATCCCCATCTTTTTTCTAATTCATCAGAAACATCTTGGTAATCTTTGCCGCCATTACTGTTGGGGTCATGTAAGTGTATTGGTACACCATGACTCGGTGCCTCTGCTAATTTGATATTACGGCGTATAGCTGGCCGGATTACAAACTCAGGAAGATGTTCAAAAATCTCGGAAGCCACTTGTTGATTGAGAAGAGTACTGGCATGCATTGTTAGCAAAACTCCATCAACACCTAAATGTGGATTTAGAAGATTTCTAACTTCTCTTATAGTTCCTGCCAACATTGCAAGACCTTCAAGAGCGAAATATTCAGTTTGTACTGGAATTAAAACTCCATTACTCGCGACAAGTGCATTTATTGTTACCAAACCTAGTGAAGGAGGGGTGTCGATAATTACTATATCATAATGTGGAAGTAATGGCTCTAGAGCTTCTGAAAGCCTTCTTTCTCTACCTAATTGTCTCAACATTTCCTGCTCTAATCCTACTAAACTTCTATCTCCAACTACCATATGTAATCCATCAACTGCAGTTGCATGTCGAGCAGAGATAGCGGTCTCTGGAGAAAGAATAAGATCTCTTGTTGTATGCTGAACTTTACTCTTATCTACTCCGAGGCCAGTTGCACAGTTTCCTTGAGAATCTGCATCAACAACTAAAATTCGATGCCCCCTCAATGCCAATTGAGATGCAATATTAATCACAGTAGTTGTTTTTCCAACCCCTCCTTTCTGATTAATTACTGTAATTACTCTTGCACGACCATCGGGAGTAGGGGTAGGATATGGTAAATCCAGTGGCCTACTTGTTTTTTTAGAAGAAAATTCATGTAAACTACTTGTTTGGCTTCGAGTTTCTTCTTCCTCAGTAAATTCAGCATCGATTACCAGTGGAATCTTCTCAACCTCCGGAAGATTACTGTCATCATTAGCAGACATACAAGCGCCTTCGGCGCTTAGAAGGAAGTTGAATGTGCCGCCTGTAAAAATTATCATATTGCTAAATTTAGATGTTTCACGCTTGGCCAACTATCTCAGCCCATGCGAGCATCCTGCCTGTTTGGGCATCCATTGCAAAATTTATGTTGTGCTTACGATTAGAGTCTACCCATTCCCTACTTCCAGCTACTGTTACTTGTCCTTCTGTAAAATCACCTGGTAGAAATGAAAGTATATCGCTATCTTCAGATACTGAAAGTCTGTATCCAAAGCTACTTCCTTCAGACCACTGATTATCACCCAAAGACAAGGACAAGTCTTGATATCTATTGGAATCTAGAATACGGGCTTCAAGATTCTTTAATGTGTGGGTTGAAGGAATGGCATCTTGGTTCCAAATTACTTCTCCATCATCACGACCTTCGTCATCAAATGAACAAGCATTATTTGATTGGCTAACTATCGCCCATCCTGATGTTTCATCTGATCGAACCCATGAAAGATTCCATTCTTGCACCTCATTTAGAGAATAAATAGACTGCCAAATATATCCCTCACTATCAATTGCTACTGTAATATCCCGATTAGAATGGTTGGCTCGTAAGCAACTAATTGCATCCTCCAACGAAAATGACCTGATTTCTGACTCATCCCACATCGCTGTTGACCAGTCTTTCTTTGCATTAGTACTGAGTTTATCTTCTCCAGGTCCCGGTCTACCTGCATATGTTGAACTCCAAGAAATTGACTTTGAACCAGATTCTGAAGTTATCATGCTCATCTTCATTCTTACAGTTAATTCTCCCTCGGGCAGTGCTGCATCAAAGGCCGTACTTTCGATAAAACTACAGTCAGAAGTACTCTGATCTTTGTTGATCAAGATATCAACTTCTTGTTCAACTGCCCATGGGACTCCGTTCTTCACAAGAATGTCGATATTCATTCTTCCGAGGCACCTTTCAATTTCCGAATGAGAAATTTGAACGGGGTAAACTAAACCGTGTTCTGCATTATTTTGTTCTGAACCGACTGCCCATTCCCAATCTTTATTCCAATCGGAAATTGAGTCAGAAGTCATTCCTGATTTTAACTTAATATTGCCAAAGAAATTATGCAATTCAATAGGAGCCAATGGGAATGTTAGAATAGGAGCTATATCATCTAAATTTCCAAAACCGTCAGCGCCAAAAGTTACGACATTTGCATTTGTTGTAATATCGTCAACATCGGTAAATGAAATAATTGATTCAGATCTTAATAGACTTGTTTCAGTTAATTCTTCGTAAAGATTGGTTGTCATCAGTAAATCATTACCCGGTAAAGACCAACCTAAATTTCCACATACATTAGTATCTTTCCAAGTTTTACCTTCAAGATCTACTTCTAGATCATGTATTATTTCTTGTTGTACTGTTAAATGAGAACGCCCATAGGCGTCTTTGGCATTAATCACTCCTAGTAATTCAGAAGACTGCCTATCAATTGGATGGGAAATTTCATCCAAATCTCCTTCAACAATTGAAATTGATCCGGTTCCTGTAAGTCCCACTGTTAACCTATTACAGGCATCAGTGATTGCGGTATCTGGTAAATTATCTCTCAGTAATGCAACCATATCATCACCATCTAGAATAATTTCTCCGTCACTCAAAGTGAATGTCATTGAGTCTCCGTAATTTAATGGCCTAGCTTGGAACGAAGAGTCCGCTGAGAGGAAGTAAATCACTCCAGCACCCACCAGTAAGACTACTACAATAACTGCAGAAATTTGTTGCCAATATTTCTTAAAAATATCCATTGAAGGCAACACAATCGTCATTGATGGTTGGTCTTCTTTTATCTCAGATGGAGGGTCAACAATTGTTCTTACTTCTTTATTTTCTAATGACCAAGGGTCGTCTTCGTCCAAAATTAAAGAATGCTCTTCCTTTTCTAGGATTGCTGGTTCTTCAATAATTTCTGCCTCGAAAATCTCTGCTTCCATTATTTCTTCAACTATCTTCAATTCTTCTGTAACTTTTTTTTCTTCAGAATTATCTTCAATAACTAAACTGTCTTTAGATTCAACACGAGAAATCAATCTATTTATCGCATCATCCATCTCCTTGGAAGAGCGGGTAGTTTCGTTTTTTTCTTCAATTAGAGAATCTTTAGGTTGAGTTTCTATTGGTCCTTCTTCGAGAAATAAATCGTTATTATCATTATCGGATGAGAAATTTCCAAGAATTCTCACAATTAATTCTGCTTTGTTACCGGTGGATGATATTTCCTCTTTTTTACATATTTCTCTCAAGTCAAAAACCATCATTTTTGATAATGAGTCGAACGTGTAAGACTCCCCGTCGGCCATAATAACATGACTTGTCGATGACCCAAGTCTTTCAATACCTTCCTTCATCTGTGTTACAGAATCACTACTAGGGCATGGAAATACCATTTCCGCAGCCAAAGAAGTCAAGAAGGTTGGGCGTTCGCGGCAAATTATGAGGCCTCGATTAGTCATACTATCTCGTGGGCCAAAATTATACTCTACAAAGCGCCTTTCAGAAGAAGCAGAAAATGCTGGTTGGGATGTCAAAATATTGGATCCTCTATCTCTAACAATGATAGTTGATGACAAAGGAGGAAAAATATTCTACAGAGGTTGGCCTGTGGAATGTGAAGCAGTAATTCCGAGAATTGGCTATTCAATAACCCGAAGAGGAGTCCCTATAGTCAGACAGTTTGAAAGAATGGGCGTAATTGTCATGAACTCTAGTGATGGGATAACTAGGAGTAGGGATAAATTGATTGCTTGCCAAATGATGTCTTCAGGAAATATCCCTGTCCCTATCACCGCACAAGTGGTTTCATGGGAAGACACAAATAGAGCAATTAGTAGAGTTGGTGGAACTCCTTGCGTGGTAAAGTCGACAGAAGGGACTCACGGTGCAGGGGTGTTTTTAGCAAAAACTGAACAACATGCCCGTCAATTAGTTTACCAAATGTTGGAAAGAGAAATGAGACCTTTGGTGCAAGAATATATTGAAGAATCTCATGGAAAAGATATCAGAGCATTGGTTGTAGGGGGGGAAGTTGTTGCATGTATGAGGAGAAGGGCAAATGGAGATGAATTCCGTTCAAACTTTCATCTTGGAGGAAGTGTAGAGAAGGTCGAAATAGAAAAAAATTTCGAAAAAATAGCTATTAAAGCGGCTAAAATTTTAGGACTAGAAATAGCTGGTGTAGATCTACTTGAATCAGACAGAGGGGCACTTGTCCTAGAAGTTAATTCTAGCCCTGGATTAGAGGGTATAGAAAAAGCATCACAGATTAATGTTGCAGGAGCGGTGTCGAAGAGATTGAATTATTTATTACAAAAAAATAAAGAAAATCATTCTTTGATGAATCAGAAACATCAATCTAGTAATATTGATGAAAAAAATCAAGCTGATTCATGAATTGGCATCTTTTCATAAGCATTACAAAATGTAATCTAGTTATGAAAATGAGAGAAGCATTCAAGTCCAATCAGGGATTCATGGTATTGTCCTTAGGGACATGGGATGCGCGTCGTTCGCGACGGTGAGGCGAGGGAATTGACTAAACAGAATGATGAAAAAACAATCTCAAAGGTTGTTGCAAACTCAAATGAGGAGTTAAATCTGAATAGTGCAGAATTGTTAATACATACAAAGAATCTACCACAAAGACTTCAGCGATTGGCTTTATTGCCATGGTTTGAATGCTGGTCTCAACAATTGAAAACAGAAAAAAAGAGTGAGCATACGATAAGATCGTATGTGGTAGCAGCAAAAACATTCACAACAACACCTCTACCCAACGAGGAAATAATGTCTTGGAATGAAATTAAAGAGATTCAAGTTTCAGAATTATTTAACAGAAGTAATCCTAATAATGGTAGAATTGATTCATGGTTAATCACAATTGGAGATTTAAGACCTGCAACAATCAATGCAAGAATTGCAGCAATTACACATTTATTGAAGTGGATGGGATATACTATCCCTGAATGGATTCAGAGACCTGCAAGATCTAGATCACTACCCAGAACATTGGGTAAAAATGACTTGCAAAAAGTCCGATTAGCTGCAATGCGATCTGAAGACCCTATTGCTTTCCCTGTAATTACAATGATGCTTGATACTGGGCTGAGATGTTCAGAAATCTGTAATTTAGACTTAGATGATGTTGATTTAGAAGACTTGTCGGCCTTAGTTATTGGTGGAAAAGGAGAGAAAGACAGGACTGTGCTTTTCACTAATGCTACACTGGATGCTTTAGATGCTTGGAGACCAATTAGAAACGCTAGATTGAAAAATTGTACTAGAGAAAAAGATCAAAGATCATTATTCTTCTCTAGTCGAAGTCGGAGATTAAACCCCCGCTCTGTTCAGAAGTTATTGGATCGAATCGCTGATGCTTCAGATATCCCAAGAACGAGATTAAGTCCACATGTTTTAAGACATTCATTTGCAACTGGACTTCTAGAGAGAGGCGCAGATTTAGTAACAATACAAAGACTTCTAGGACATGCAAATATTTCAACAACAAGAGTGTATCTAGAAATTGGTGACCAGACCTTAAGAGAAATTTATCATAGAGCGCAGTCTTCAATCAGTATCGCCGAACTAGAATCGGAGAATTCCGAAAAGACAGAAGAAGTTACTGAAAGTGTACCAACAGTAAAATGATTATTTCCTAGCAGGATTCTTTTTATTTTCTCTTTTATTGACATTTTCTGGACCCTGCCAATCCCTATTTGCTAAGGTTTCATTACCGATATGGCCAGGGATAGGGCAGTATTTTCCAGAACGGCAACGGGAACAATTGTCATTCGGAGGTCGCTCTACAGTTTTCACTAGACGACCATACTTCCTCCTTGGCATGATGTGGAGTTAAACTGGAGGAACTTAGCAGTTGTTGTTATGTGATTAGGGAAATCAGTAGGTTGATGTTTGAAAGTCACTACGGACAATCGTGGAAGAAGGGGCTACTCGAAAAAAACCTCTTGGTTGTGATCCAAATCGTAGTTTGTTATTTGCTCAAGTTATTTCTGGAGAACCAGAAATGAGAATTGATGAAGGAAATTATCTCAGAAATATTGGTTGGCAAGGTAAAACAACTACTGTTTTTCTTGGTGATATCGCAAATGTGTCACTGCGTTCATTAGGTCCTCATGACCCTCCTAAATTCTCAAAAAGACCTGATTATGACGAGCAGCAATGGGTTCTCAATTCTTCTTCGGGAGAATTAAAAATTAGTATTAAAAGTGTATCATATTGGGGATTTGGACTTTGGGCAAAATGCTTCTATAACGAAATTGAGTTGATTGGTCCACTGTCTCTCAGAGCAAGATGCGTACATGATATAATGGCAGCGCTAGGAAGAAATCCTTGGGAAGCATCTAGGGTTAAGAAGTTTGAAAGAATCACTAATGCATCTCTAACTGAACATGGAGAATGTTGGAGAGAGCTGTCCAAATATGCTCGGAATGAAATGGAAGAAGAAATATTAATTGTTGAAAATGAAATTAAAGGATTAATCGGTACGGACCCGGAAATAGAAATTATACTTGATAATGCAAAGATTGCTTTAGAAGATGCTAGAGCAGCCCTTTTAGATAGAAATGCACCAGCGGTTGAAAGAGCACTTGGAAGAGCGATTACTGCATTAGTTGAAGCAAATCCCGGTACCGAAGTGAGATCATCAGAAATAGAATCTATAGTTTCAAAATCTACAACAGATCAATATCAAAATACTGAAGAAATTAATGCAAGTGATTTACTGAATAATGACATTGATTTCGTAGATTTAACTGAATCTGAGTAGTTAAAATCCAAAAGTATCTGCTAACCAGTGTAGAACACCATGATTCGCAAGATAAATTGTTACTGAAAAAGATATACAGGCAAAGTAAATCATACCTCTTGAAATCTGAATTGCATCCTCAGATTCTTCATCGAAGTAACGAATCAGACCAGCCGCTTGCTGGATTCCACTCCCCTTCTTGTCCTTTGCCATTGTCAATCGGACCTACATTTAGTATTTCAACGCCGCGAATCATTGAATTCTAAAAAATAAAGATTAAAATCTAAAAAATTGCCTTTTCAAGGGTCTAAAGTCTCAATAAGAACACACCCACCATCTAGTTCAACAATACAGGAAGCAGCATCCATTGCAGTTTCTAACCCCATTGTCATGAGTATCTCTCTCCTTGAGCCATTATCTGATTGAAATATTAATCTATGACTTAATGCATTAAGAACTCTTTTGTCAACTACCTGCCAAATCCATTCATCTCTTTCAACATTGATTAATGCTTCAACTGGTACTAATGGACCCTGTTTGGCTCCATTTATTCTGGCTCTTTGCAATAATTCTTCTAATTTTCTTGAAGCGCCCCCTTTATCGGTTCTTATCGGCTCTCCTGTTTCTCTTGCTATACGTCTTCTTAGTCTAGTCATGTGCATCCCAAATGCGGAAACTACCGCAACCCTTGAGGAGTTGTTTGAATGTATAACTATTTTTGGTAAAGAAAAGTCTTGGAGGC
>PCAW01000050.1:0-7708 GCA_002730775.1 Methanobacteriota archaeon
GGGATTTGAACCCCCGCGTCCAATGGACAGTGGATTTCAAATCCACCGCAATACCGGGCTATGCGATCTCGGCCGCGCTCTATCGAATCACTCATTAGAGATGAACTTTACAATCATCAATTGTAAAATCCAGGTCTACACCATTCAGGCAATCCAGTGGTTGCTTCAGGGTGGGTTAATCCGATGAAAAGTATCATTACAATAATGAAAAATGCGGGAAATAATGCAGTTAATGTGAGTATTTTTGAATCTTCATCTCCCCACAAATGCATAAATATTGCAGCTATCATTATAAATTTTGGAAGCCCAATCCCTACTAAAATGAATAAGGTTAATTCTTTTTCAGTGTAACTAAGACCGGTAGTTTCAGGAGATAAATCTAAGCCTACAGCCGCTACTTCAATCAAAGTTAGAATCATCAATCCAAAAAAGTTCATCCAGTACAAATCTTTACCCATTATTGTTTTGTGTTCGCCCATTTTTTTCACCTCAATATAGATAGAAGAATGGGAATACTATTACCCAAACTAAGTCAACAAAATGCCAGTAAAGACCGAAGTATTCGATAGATACTGCATTCTTTGGAGTGTAACCGCCCCTAGAAGCTTTGAGAGTCATATAGGTCAATCCAACAATTCCTCCAAAGACGTGAACACCGTGTGTCCCAGTTGTCACATAGAAAGTGGACGCACCCACACTGATATCTGCAAGCATTGTAGCACCAGTTACTGGATCAACCCAATCATGGTGATGATAATGGTCTGCATTAATCATATATCCTTCTTCTACAAGTGATTTAATATCATGTTCATGAATGCCTAGGAAACTAATTTCAGGTACATAGAACCCAATGAACCATTCAACCATCTTCAGAGTCAAGAAAATTATTGCTAAGAGCCATGTGCTTCCTAAATATCTAGTAACAAGTTTCTTTCTTCTTTTTTCATCAATTTCTCCTACTGGCTTGCTAGCATATCTTAGTGCTTGAACAATTGTGAAGGAAGATACAATGAGGGCAAAGGTGTTTATTGCTCCAGGTGCAATATGCCACCATGAAGATGCAATTAGATGACTTGCTGGCTCAAAGCAAATCAAAGCCTCACCAGTCTCTAGAGTATACCCTTGTTCTACCCAATCTCCTCTTTCGAATACAGTCTGACAGTTTTCAATACCCGTTCTATATCTGATATATGTACTGAACAACGACGTAAAGACCATCATTTCTGACATTAAGAATACCCACATTCCAACTTTACGGATTTGAATATTCTTGAAAGGTGTCCCTGTTGCCATAGGTTCGTATGTTCCATCGAAAGACATATCCTGTCTCCACCAGATAATCAATCCAAACAGAACTACTAGTAAACCGACCATAACTAACGGTATGTAGCTTGCATCAACCACATCATTATTGAAAGCACTAGCAAGCATGAACAGGAATATTCCAAACCCAATACTCATCATTAATGGCGCCCATGAATTGTGTGGCGCTCCATGATCCCAGTGATGTGGTCCCCAAGCACTTGGATGATGGTGTTCGTCATGTTCTCCGCTCAATTTTCCACCTCCTCTTTGTCTGCAACCATGAGTCTATTGAACCATTCTCCAAGCTTACTAGGTTCATTTGCAATATGCTCGTTTGCATCTTTCAGTGTTGGTAAGTCATGCCAAACTCCGTGTTCAAATCTACCAAAAGAAGGGGTAGGTGGTGGAGACTCTGTCATCCACTCAAAAGACCATCCACCCCATGGATCAGCAGGTGCGTCTTTGCCTCTAACTAGTGATATGATCACGTTGATTATTAACAAAAAGTTACTGAAGAAGAATAATATTGCTGACACAGTAATGAACATATTCCAACCAGCAGCTTCTGGAGGTAGTGCCCCTATGACTGCTTCAGTAATAACTTCGCCATCAACTCCTCTTACTTCATCAACTGATATGAAGTACGTATGATGTCTCCGTGCCATACCCCAAACACCTAGTCTGTGCATCGGCCAAAATACTCCATTGTAAGTTATGAAAGCTGTTAGGAAATGTAAAACTCCCAGCCTCTCATCTAGCATTTTACCACTCATTTTCGGGAACCAATAGTAGACTCCACAAAATAGTCCAAAGACAGTACCTCCAACTAGGACATAGTGGAAGTGAGCAACTACGAAGTACGATTCATGGAAATGCAAATCCATTGCCATACTCGGGAAAAACATACCCGAAATACCTCCTAGTGTGAATGTAACTAAGAATCCTAATGCCCACAAAGTGTGTGTTCTGTAGACTAGTGATCCACCATTCATTGTCATTAACCAGTTGAAAATCTTGATCCCAGTAGGAACAGCTACAAGCATAGTAGTTAGCATTGTTACGAATCTAAGTGTAGGGTCCATTCCCGATGTGAACATGTGGTGTCCGTATACAATGAATGATACTACTCCGATTCCAGCCATTGCATAGACCATTGAACGATATCCGAATACTGAGCGTCTAGCACTGGTAGCAATCACTTCTGATATAATGCCGAAAGCAGGCACAATGACAACATATACTTCGGGGTGTCCGAAGTACCAGAATAAGTGACTCCAAAGTAAAGGATCACCTCCCGATGCGGCATCATAGAAAGCAGTCCCAATTACTCTGTCTAAGTAAACCTGTATTAGTCCAACTCCGAAGGCAGGAATCGACAAGAATAACATTAGGTTTGCAATTAAGATAGACCATGTAAACAAAGGCATTTGCATCCAACCCATTCCTTCTGCTCGCATCACTGCTATGGTGGTTAGGAAGTTTATACCAGTAAGTGTTGACGATGCAACAAGTAATATTTGTCCTGCTACCCACATTGTAGTTCCTGAATGAGCAGTTTCACTAACGATGTAAGGGGCATATCCTGTCCATCCTGTATCTGCTCCTGTACCTGAGAATACTCCTGTAAATATCAGAATCGCTCCAACAGGTTGTAGCCAGAAAGACATCGCATTTAGTCTTGGGAAAGCAAGATCAGGTGCTCCAATTTGTAAAGGGACCATCCAGTTAGCTGCACCATTGATCAGAGGCATTGCAGCGAGGAAAATCATTGTAGTACCATGTAAAGTGAAAAATTGATTATATTGATCTTGTGTTAAGAAATCATTTCCTGGCTCCATTAATTGTATTCTTATTAGAATAGCCATAATCCCTCCAATTCCTAGGAAAAAGAACCCAGCCAAGAAATATAACGTACCAACTCTCTTATGGTCTGTTGTGGTTAACCAACCCGCAACCCAAGGTGCGAAGTTTTCCCAATCAAATGATTCAGGGTTATTTTGGTAGAATATGAATATCAGTACCGTCAGCAATAGTACAAAACTAACTACGATTAATGTTGTCAATACGGTGTATGGATTTGCTTGTTCCAATATTACAGTAGGGGAAGCGACTTGGATACTCAAGCGATTCCATTCATCTCCACTCGTACCCCCTTCTGGGCTTCCGGCATTACCGTTTACTGAATTAACATGGAGGATAAATTCTACATTCCTATCATTTGACGGTGCAATCCAATCAACTAACCACATTGTTTGGTCATTACCAGCATCAGTATGTGATACCTCATTTGGATTCCATGATTGAACTGCTGCATCACTTGGAGTAATCTCTCCATCGCTCACCCATAGATTAAATCCGCCTTGATTGATATTAGATGGATCTGTAGGACCTCCTGTAAAACCAATTGTTAGAGTATAGACTTCTGAGTAGTTGTATGTTTCTGGTAATCCTTCTAATATTGGGGCTACTGAATCGCTGACAACAGCGCCGTGACAATTACATCCTGAGTCTTTAACACCAGCAACTCCAGTTGGTAAAGAAGTAGCAGTTGGTACTGCTACCATCCCCATTAGGAGTACGACAAAAATTACTAAAGTTCTAGAAGCTATTTTTTCCTTATTCATTATTGTCCCCCCTAATTAACTATGTACTGAAACAACCGCAGCCATTAGTGAATGCGAATCCCCACAATATTCTGTACAGAGAATCAATGATTCCCCAACCTCAGTCATAGGGAGCCACATAGTTGTTTTCTGTCCTTGCAAGACATCTTCTTTTGTACTTAATTCTAAGAACCATGGAGCATGTGTCACATCTTCAGATTCCATAACGAGTAGATATGTTTCTCCGGCTTTCAAATTTATTACTGGTTGCATTCCGTATCCTTCAACCATTTGACTAGATACCGCACACAAATCGGCACTTAGATTGTAATCTCTCTGACTATATTCACTATTTACTGAAGGATTACATTCGAATGACCAAAACCACTGTTGCCCAGTCAATTCAATCACGTGATAGCATTCTGAATTCACAAATCCAGTATCTGCATAGAATATATTGTTAGAATATTCTCCTTCTAGGCACTCATCTCCTCTTGCATCACTACCAGGTGCCGCCCAAACATGATCTAACGGTGCCCATGAGATATAAGTCAAATAAATAATTAGCAGAAATGGTAAAACAGTCCATGCTACTTCAAGTTTCAGATTATCATTATGTTTTGGAAACACACCGACAGTTAATTCATCGACATTATCTGCTTTTTCGCCATCCGCGGACCTGTACGAAAATGAATGATGATATAGCCAACCGAAGGTAAAACCTCCGACGAGTAATGACCAAAGAATATACTCGTCCCAAAGTACGTTAAAGAGAGGTGATGTCACAGCCATGGGTATCTCGTTTCAACGGGAATGAAACCCACTCATAAGTGTCGCGGATAACTGCCCTTACTTGTCTACTAGAAACAATACTAAGAATAACTTCTAAACTAACTCTAACTAGGAATTAATGAAATGCTTTATTCGACCTTTGTAAATATAAAAATTCTTATTTTTCTAGGGTTATAATTAATCAAGAGATGTAAATATGGTATACAAAAAAAATCTTACTGTTAGAGATGAAAGATTTTTCCTTGCAGCCAAAGCGATTAAAGAATCTATAATACGTAATTTACCAATAGAAGAGGGGGGCTACAATTGCCCTATTCTCGTGGAAGGGATAAATGATGTAAAATCTCTCAGAGTACTTGGATTCTCGGGGACCATCGAAACTGTAAATAGAGGTTGGGATAGACCAAGAATGATTGCATATTTGTATGAAACATACGGTTCTGAATTAGCTATTGATGGATTACCAAGAATCATTCTATTGATGGATTGGGACAGAACTGGAGAAATTCTTCAAAAATATTTCATAAATCAATTAAATTCTATGGATGTAAAAATAGATCAAAGTTTATGGAAAATTTTAGCAAAACAACTTAAATTTGAATGTAAAACAGTAGAGTCGATAATTGGTTTTTCAGATTCACTATTAGGGGCTTTTTCTCAGATTTAGAATTTCATTCAGGAAGCGATGCTGTTTTCTCTTTTACAGTGTTCAATACTAGATGAGTGATTGATCTTTCTACTCCATCAATAGATAATACATTTTTTGATAAATCATCAAGATCTTTTCTATTTTTAGCCCTAGCAATAACCATTGAATCAAAGTCTCCAGTTACGTCATATACCCCATGAACTCTTGGATCCTTAGCGATTTTTTCTTGGATTTCTATCAATCTACCTTTTTGTATCCTTAGTCCGATGACTACATTTAATTCCCAACCAATTTGATCAGGATCAAGAATTACCGAATAACCCTTGATTACCCCGTTCTTCTCCATTTTTTTTACTCTATTAGATACAGTTCCAAGAGACACTTTAACGAGTTCAGAAATCTTCCTCAATGATGTCCTAGCATCATCTTCTAAAACTTTAATTATTTTTTTATCAATTTCATCAAGCAAGTAATCACTTCATGTTGCCTATTGAGGATAGGCTATTGAACATATGCCAAATAATAATATATATTTTTAATCAAATGTTTAGTACATGCTATTCTTCTTCATTTATTAACAGAATTGGTAGATTTCTTTTTGCCCTTAGTATTCTCCTTTCTTGCTCAGAAATCATTAGAGAAACTCTTCCTCCTATCCAGACGGGGAGGCAAGTCTTTTCATTTTCTTCAATCAGAATATGCCCCCCTCTTATCTTATTCAATTCAAGACTTATTTCGTATGCAGGGGGCTCTATTCCGTTCAGTAATTTATCGATAACTTCACTACTTACTACAGACTTTCCATGCTTGATATTATCAATCATTTTCGGTGCTGCTTTACCAACAATTCTTTCTAATTTTTCATTTTGTAATTTTATGCTAATAAGTCCTAAGTGTATCACCCTAAGTGGTCTCCATCTTTTCCCCGGAATAAAAGTTCGACCACTTCTTTTACTTCTATCTGATTCCCAAATTTCTTTCGCTTCGGGTGTTGACCATAGTATACTTTTACCTCTTCTCCAAAGATTTTCTTCATCCCATCCAAGAGTTTTATGAATCAATTCTCCAATTTCAGGTTTTATTGGTTGAGGGAAATTTTCTTCATCAGGTTTTATTTTTTCCGGTTTAAGAATTTTATCATAATCTTCCTTTAACTCATCATAATCATCATCTTTTTTCAAAACAGCAACGAAAAATCCTCCTGCATTTACATCATCATTCCAGATTCTCAAACATTTCTTCAACTCTTCTTTGATACTATTGTTGATTGGAGGTATTATTGAATCATTACTCTCAGTACCTTTTGAGATATTCCCTTCCTCATCTAATTGTGGCCAATCTGTCATCCCATTTCTACCTGGTAATTTTGTTAATAATTTAGATGCTGGTGACAATGAAATTCCTTCATCCAATTTCAAAATTTCAGAAATTACTGCTTCATTTTCTATAGGGTCGAGCGAACATGTTGAATATACAATTCTTCCACCAGGTTTGGTTAGATTAATAGCTTTAAGCAATAATTCTAATTGTAATTTATGTAATATTTTTCCGCCAGAGGGTAGCCATTTTTTCCAAACATCTGGATTTTTTCTAGTTGTCGCTGATCCTGTACAAGGTGCATCTACAAGTATTTTATCAAATCCTGATTTTGGAACTTTGGGAATAAATCTACCATCATGATGCACAATCATTGGAGTAATTGAACCATGTCTCTTAGTATTAGCAACAAGAGTATTTATCCTACTATTGGCAATTTCATTCGCCATTACAACTCCTCTTCCTTCTAAATGTTCAGCAATTTGAGTAGTTTTTGATCCCGGACTTGCACACATATCCAGCACTAAATCTCCTGGTTTAGCGTCTAAAGCAATAGCAGGAATCATCGATACTGCCTCTTGTCTAGTCAATCTCCCTGTTTCATGAAGCGCGGCTAAAATTATTTTCACATCTCCTTCTGCTTTACCTCTCGGAAATGGTAGCGTCCATGCACTACCTACTCCTGCGAACCATTCAATCTTAATCGCTCCAATTTCTTGAAGCCAATTTTCAACCCACTCAATATCATCTCTAAGTGGATTCACTCTTACAGTTTCATTCAATCTATCAATAGAGTTTTCAAGCCACTTTTCAGGATCTTTTCTCCAACTGCTAACTGCATTCATCAGAACACTATCTGCCGCAATGGTTTCCCATGAGCGCTCGTCTATGTCCATACTCCGACGGTTAACTAATCACGCATGAATCAAACGGATTAGAGTTGTTGCTAATTTCTAGTTCCCGTCAACTTATTTTCATTTAGAAATCAGCCTCCAAGACTTTTCTTTACCAATAATAGTTATACATTCAAACAACTCCTCAA
>PCAW01000051.1:0-11689 GCA_002730775.1 Methanobacteriota archaeon
GTAGATGGTTCAAACTCTACATCTCTCCCTTCACATTCTTCCCACATATCCAATCTTAAGTCTGGATTGCTAGGAAAAGTAAAATCTAACACTGCATTAGTCATATTAGATGCGTTAAATGCTAAAGTAAATTCATTTCCATTATCAATACTCGGAATTACCATTGTGGCATTCATCCATAATTCAAGTCTGCACTCATCAACTCCTTCTGAAGCACTAATAAGAGTATTACAGTCTCTCTCAGAGTTAGGGAATACTGGTACTTCTAAACAATCACTACTAGAACCAATTGTGGTACAATCTCTAATATCTGCATGATTAGATGGAACCAGGTTCCATTCTTGAACAATAACGCCATTATCCTGCCAAGTAGCATTCTTCCAGTCAAGGCCTACTCCTCCTCTATGAGGTGTAGATTCTCTCAAACCAATCCTAGTCATTGCATATTCAATACATTCAGATGCTACAGCTTCAACTGCTGATTTTTCATCAGTAGAGATCCAACCATCTCCTCCACTAGGGTAGAGTTCTTCTAAATAAGAATCAAGCTTCTCTCTCAATAAATCTACACTGGTACCATTTATCCATGCTCTAGCCTTTACTTCAGCCGAGTCCCAGTCATCGTCGACTACAATATCGAAATGTGCATGAGTGTAAGGTAGAATATCTTCGAAAGTAATAGAACTGCATCTTTCTTCAAGGCTACCACCGCCACCTCCGAGTTGATCTTTAGTTACTATTTCAGAATTTAGAACCGGTTGTTTGTTATCTAGAGGAAAAATCATCGAAATCATAAGAATTACGCAGATTGATGTTAGAAATCTTGTTCTACTAAAACAACTCATATTCTGTCGAACGGGTATACTCACATCATTATATCGCCAATAGATTTATGATTTAAATTGTCTTTTTTCATTATTTAGGGGAACCTAAATTTCATATACTCAATACCAAGTCGAAAGTTTAGGGAAGCCTAAAAAATGGAGATGACCATATGAAAAATAATAAAATAATTGCTATAATGATGACACTAAGTATGTTGGCAGCGGCTTTTGCTGGGTGCCTGTCGGATGATGATGAAAGTAACTTTGATGAAGCAGACGGTGGATACGAATATGCTTCAAATGTTGACAATCATAGGATGTTAGTTGAAGATGTTTGTGATATTAAAGATCTAGCAGAGGCGCATGACTGGGATGGAGTAAAAGACATCTACATGAATGGTAAGCATGCAGAAAAGAGTGATGGCTCATACAGAACATTACAAGGTTTTGCAGATGCTACAGGTAAGCAACATGGATTAGATACCTTTTACGGTACCGATTCTCCACTAGATGACTACTTGATGTCTGCACTAGATGGAACTGGTATGTTTGAAGGAACTTCAGACAGTGTTAGAGAGCAAGCAGTCGAGAAAGGCGTTCAAAATCAGATAATGGTTGCATATGCAATTCATGAATTAAATGCAGCCATAAACAAGGCAGCGGCTGGTAACTTCGGTACTGATGATGCACAGCACGCATGGGACGAAGGATGGGCATTTTACCATGGTCTAGATGAGTATGCATCATGCTCTCCTTATGCTACTGGGGATAAGAGAGCAGGCAACTACGATACTGCAAATGCAGACGGCACTGCCTTAGCAAATGCAGCCATACTTCAAGCAATGAATGACGGTCTTGCAGCATTACAAGCTGAAGATCTTGCAGGAGCAACTGCTGCAAGAGATGATATTGTTAAGAATCTAGTAATAATTTACTCTCAAGCAACAATCCGTTATGCTCACAAGATGAACACTGACGATACTGTAGAAAAAGCTCAAACACACCAAGCAGAGGGATATTCTTTCTGGAGAGTAATTGAGAAATACATTGCCGAAGCGAACCCATCACCTGGTGACGATTGTTACAATGGCGTTACAATGACTGTTAGTGCAGTAGCAGCTGATGAATGTGCAGGATACATGTACATGACTGATTACGACATGGGTGACGGTTCAGATATATGTTACAACATGAATATCCACTCAGTCTCAACAGATACTGATGAAACATCGTGTGATGCATACATGTACTTAGAGAATTATGGAGAGCAAACTTACACTGGTTGTTACAACAGTGTATCTCACGGTATGAACAGTTCATGGAATCAATCAATTTGTGAGTCATGGGATTACTATGATAATGCATCATGGGGTTCCACTACTTTCACTGGATGTTACAATATGGTATCCCATGAAACCTCCAGTGATGATAATGCTACTTGCACTTCATACATGTGGGTTGAAGATTATGTCACAGTCGCTGGACAAGACGGCTGCTACAACACTGTATCCCACTCCTGGGACACAGCAGCAGATCAGTCTACATGCGAGTCTTATGATTGGTATGTGAATTATGGCGCTACTATGTTTACAGGATGCTATAATATGGTATCTCATACAACTGACGCAGACATGACTGAAGCAGAGTGTGGTGCATTTACGCACTTCGATGGATTTGGAACTACTGGAATTAATGGAATCTATGATTTCAGTAATGTTCCTGTAGCAGGTACTGACTATCAGTCAGCTGTTCGTGCACATCTACAACCAGCTTGGGATATGCTAGGAATAACTGCTGAAGATATTGGTACACTCCAATAAATAAATTGACGATTTCGATGTGGGCATTTTGCCCACATCGAAGGACATACTTGAACGGTAACGAGAGGCGCTGATTTATCTGACTCACAGCAGGTAATCATTAACTTCATCATAGTTAAAATGGGACTCACATTCAATTTGAGCGTCTCTCGTTAACCCAATTTTTTTTAAAAAAAGGTGTTGAAATAATGATTAGAAACAAAGCATATTTTTTGGTATTTTTATTATTAATAACAATTTTTTCTATCCCCCTCACTTCCGCAGAAGATTCAGATGAACAACTTTACACACTTTCAGGAAAAGTATTCGATGCCGATGGCCAACTGGCCAATAAAACCTCAATCAAAGTTGATTCTATGACCTCAACATGGTCTGAAAATGGATCTTATGTTTTCTCAGGGATTACTCCAGGGGAACATACTGTGAGAGCTTATTTCATGAATAGTGGACATACTGTAGTGTATCGAAGAATGATTTTTGACTCGGATATGGAACTAGATTGGCAAGTAGGTAAAAATTGGATAACCGTTGAGGCATTTGACAATCAAGGTATTCATATTCAAGATAGTTCTAATTTTAATATTGAAATAGTTGGCGTTGAAGAAAATAACGATTTAGAGGATGGAAGAGTAGAATACGGCCCATTAAATATCGGTGAATATTTTACAATAATTGCTAATTATGAAAATTTCGAATCTTCCCAGTTTTTACACTTTAAGATGAGTGCCTCGCAACCCAATGATTTTAATTTTCAGCATGGAATGAATAGCAGATACGGATTCGTTGTTGATGAACAAGGATTCCCTATGTCGGGAGTATCAATAAGTAATGGTACAAAAAATGCAGTGACTAATTCTGATGGTTTTTTCTTGATTCAAAACCTTGAAGTAGGTACTATCCAGACATTTACAATCCAGCAATCTGGGATCGATATTATTGATCCTGTAGTTACTACAATTATTGATGGAGAGGGCTGGATGAATCTTTCATCTACTTACCAGGTAGAACTCCCTAGGAATGTTTCATTCATCACCCAATTTCAGACAATTCCTATGTCTCCATTTGAGATTGATTGGGAGGGTGGCCCTTACACTGATTTTTACTCGCTCTATTTAGATGGTGAACTAGCATACAGAGGTACTTCAACCACATTTTCTTTTAATCCTCAAGATTCAGGTACTTTTGAATTTAGAATCGAAGCTACCAATATTAATGGCTCAAATGACAATGCTTCTTCTCTTTTGTTGATTGTGCTCCCCAATTCATCAGATTCAGAATTGTGGTCATTAGGAATGAGTTGGGATTATGAGATAGAATATACTCCTTCATCGCCTTATAATATTCATAATGTCACAATAACTGCGATTGGTACTGAATCTACTATTGACGCATTTGGTCACGAGAAAACCTCATTTTTAGCTAGATATAGCGATGAGCATGATATTGAAGGGGAGGAATCATATCGATGGGTAGATAGTCAAAACCTGCTCACATTACATACTTATTGGGTTGATTCACCTTCCTCTTCATCATATTATCAAGAAGGAATATTGGGATGGGATTTCACAGACAGTAATGGTCTATCTACTGATATATTTTCATCACAAGATGAAGAATTAAATTTACATTTTAACCGAACAAATATCATCGGTGTTCCTGGCCACCCTAATGGCTATGATGACACTTACAATACTGTTTCAATTGTTGAGGATGTAATTTTAACGACTCCTGCAGGAACTTTCTCTACAACTCATATTACTATTACTGATAATGACGACGGAGTAATTTCATGGGAATTGTGGTACAATGCATCGGTGCGTAATTGGGTAAAAATAATCGATCAGTTACCAGGTTCACACAGTGATAAAAAAGTGTCTATTCTGAAATCTTTCGATGTTCCAATGAATCCAATGTTCTTAACTGAAGAATCTAATCTCTCAGTAAATGAGTATTCAATTACCTGGGCGCCATTTCAAGGAACAGACTATTATCAGTTATTTGAAAATGATATTTTAATTTATGAAGGTAATCAAACTAATCAGAATATTTCTAATCAGAAAGATGGTAATTATGATTACCAAATTAATTCAATAATGTTATCTGGATATACAGTTTTGGGGGAAAAGATTAATTTAAATATATTCCATATTGCACAACCTCCTGTATTCTTAACAACCTCACAAGTTCTTAACTCCAATGATGAAATAATACTCTCATGGACACCAATAACTGATGCCGAATGGTATAATGTTACAGTGATAGATCGAGATGGTAATAAAAATAGTATATATAATGGCTCAGAGAATTATTCTTTAATTGATGACCTATCTATTGGACAAAATAGAATTAGAGTCCAGGTAGGTCTAACAAATGATAAGATTTCTGATTTTTCTAGCTCCATTTTTATCACAATAGAAGAGAATGAATCAAATAATTCTATTCAAAACCTTGCATATCCTGCTGTAATAATATTAATTTTAATTATTTTAGTAACGTCAGTAATTTATAGAAATAGGTGGTCTGAGTAAGATGCCTAATAATCGTAATATCGCGATATTTCAAGTTCTATTAGTCGTTTTTTGTTCATTAGGTGTTTGGCAATATTCTCTTCAAGATAACATTGAAAATACTAATCAATCAAAGATTGAATTAATTGACTCAAATGGAAATTTACATTTTTTTGAAGAAACCCCTCAACGTGTAGCAATTACCAACACTTATGCTGCAAGTGTGATGAGGATGTTAGAAGTCAATACTTCAGTAGTTACAGGAGTTTCTGGTGATTTCTATGATGCGGATCTCTGGCCAGAATATGTAGATACTCCGATGATTCAGCAATCTGCTCATTCAGAGATTGACTTTGAAGCACTACTTGATTCTAGGCCCGATGTATATATTGTATTCGCTACAAATGGGATGGTTGATACCAATGCTATTAGAGATAAATTGGAGCCAGTAGGTATCAAAGTTCTTGCACTAGATTTTTACAAGTATGATTCGTTGAGGTATGAAATATCAGTAATTGCTGAACTTTTCGGAAAGCAAAGCCAAGCTGAAGATCTTTTCCAAGAATTTGATAGTATTGAGGCTGAAGTTTCATCAAGAATTTCTTCATTAAATGAATCAGAAAGGCCGCAAGTAGTGATGGAACACCATGCGTCATTGACTAGAGATCCAGTAGTTCTTACAGGTACTTCTCAGTGGACTGATATCATAGAGAGAGCAGGAGGAAATAATGTATTCAAAAATTTACCTGGTCACACTACTCATGTAGATATGGAGGCAATATTAGATTCTAATCCTGACGTGATAATGTTTGATGGTATTACTTTTGATATTGGATTCAATGCCTTTGATGAAGAAAATCAATGCGGTAATCATATGGATTTCATCAAAACTAGACCCGGATTCGAAGAACTTAGTGCAATTGTTAATGATCGCATGATTATCATGTCCGGAGAATTTGCCGGGCCAATGATGATTCATGGCCTTCCTACTTTGGCCAAAATACTTCATCCAGAATTATTTGAAGATTTAAATGCCGAAATAATAATCTCAGATTTCTTTGAAAAATATCATGATATTGATATGCGTGGCAAATTCGTTTGTAAATCTGCTGGGAGTTGATTACATCGATTCGATTTCTCAAAGACATGTAGAGAGTTCCAAATTTCAAATTTTCCTTATTCTGGCACTAAGCGTAGTTACATTTTTATTCGCAATATTTGCTATGGGGTCCGGTTCTTCATCAAATTTAGATTTGTATAGTACAATGAAAATTATATTTGGTCTCGAACCCGCTAGTGAGTTACAATCTGCAATTATATGGGAATTACGATTTCCAAGAATATTGATGGCCATTATCGGTGGTGCTGGATTAGCAACATCAGGTGCCTTGATGCAAGGATGTTTAGGTAACCCACTAGTATCTCCACTAACTCTTGGCGTTGCTTCAGGTGCTGCACTTGGAGCCGCATTTGCAATTGTTCTAGGTGTTTCAGTAGCTTCTAACTCAGATATTGCAATAGTTGCTAATGCTTTTTTATTTTCACTGATAGTAGTCGCGATAATTATTCAACTAGGTAATATGCGCTCCATATCATCAGAGTCATATATTCTGGTAGGTATTGCCATCACCTTCATTGCTGGCGCAATTGTTTCTACGATGCAATATTTCGCTACAGATGCACAATTATCTCAACTTGCCCACTGGTCATTCGGTAGTTTATCACGTCCTGACTTAGTGGATACAATGTGGATAACTGTAGCATTGATATCGTTAATGCCATCTGCACTCAAATGGTCATGGGATCTTAATGCATTATCTCTTGGAGGTGATGATTTTGCGATTTCTACAGGTGTTGACCCTGCATCTACAAGGAAAAAAATATTAATATTATCTGCATTAATGACTTCAATAATCATTGCATTTACTGGATTAATTGGCTTTGTCGGACTGGCGGCCCCGCATATGAGTCGTTTAATTGTAGGTAATGATTATCGAAAACTGATACCCTGTTCTGCTATTTTTGGTTCTCTATTGACTTTGTTCGCGGATACTATCGGACGTACTTTGTTCGCGCCAATTATTATCCCCGTAGGAATAATGCTTTCAATTATTGGTGGGCCATTTTTCATGTATTTACTTCTGAAAGATAAGGGGGTGAAGAGTTGAGTCAGATTCTGCGAGTTCAGGATGTTAATTTTAGTTGGGGAAAAAACCACGTGTTAAGAGATATTAATTTTAATATAGCGCCAAACGAATTAGTGGCAGTATTGGGTGTAAATGGAGCAGGAAAATCTACATTGATTAAATGCATAAATCGTATCATTAAACATGATTCAGGGGAAATCAGAATTTTCTCAGATATAATTAATCAATTATCTTTGATTGACTTATCTAAACAAGTTTCTTATGTGCCTCAGTCAGTAAGAACAAGTTTCTCGATGGATGTATTCGATGTAATACTATTAGGTCGTAGACCACATATTAATTGGAGAATTAGTGAATCCGATAGAAATAAAGTTAGTGATACAATAAGATATTTCAGTCTTGAAGATTTCGCCTTTAGAAAGTTCGATAAATTATCAGGAGGCGAAAGGCAGAGGGTAATTATTGCTAAAGCTGTGGCTCAAGACTCTTCTCTTTTACTAATGGATGAACCAACAAGTGATTTAGATCTTAAAAATCAGTTAGAAGTAATGAAAAATATAAAAAAGTTAGTTTCCAATCCAGATAATCAAAAATCCGCTTTAATTGCTATACATGATATCAACATTGCTGCTCGTTTTGCCGACCGTATTTTACTCCTTCACGAAGGAAAAATATTCGCATCTGGTAATCCGAGTGAAGTATTAAATTCTAGTAATATCGCTAAAGTTTTTTCTGTCACTGCAGAAATACAAAAAGAAACCAAAATATCTCCATTACGTATAATTGTAAAGGATGAAATAATAGAAGTATGAGAGTGGTAATATGGGAGATGAGATTGAGAGAAAAAACACTAGACATGGCGGCTCAGATAGTTCGAGAAATAAAGAACAAGACCTACTCTATGATCCAAATGTAGCAACTTCTTCCCATGCCGAACAGTCTATGACTTTAGCACATTCAAAAGGTACTGCGACTCTTAGCACGATTTCGTTAAAATCTTCAGGATTCCCGTATGGGTCATTAGTGACATATATTATCCATGAAAACAACCCGATTTTTCTAATTAGTGACTTAGCGGAACATACTCAGAATCTAAGAGAGAATTCTAATGCATCTCTACTAATCAGTGAATCAGGAGAGGGTAATCAACTAGCTCTTGGTAGGATTACTATCATCGGAGAATGCAGGGAAGTTTCAAAAGATAATATCGATATAGTTCGAGATAAATTCATACAACAACATCCTAGTGCTAATCATTATGTGGATTACTCTGATTTTTCATTTTTTGAACTAGAGACGACATCTGTGAGGTATATCGGTGGATTTGGTAGAATGTCTTGGGTGGAGAAAAATGAATGGAATGATGCTATCCCCGATCCACTAGCCCCTTTTGCATTAGATATTATCAAGCATATGAACGATGATCATTCTGATGCACTAATTCTGTACTGTAAGACTATGAGTAAGGCTACAGATACTTCCGAGGCAGTAATGACGGGAATTGATAGATATGGATTTGAAATTTCTGCTAATACAAATCTTGGACAAAGACCCATTAGGCTAGCATTTGATAACGAAGTTTCAACTCCTGATGAAGCTCGTAAAGAATTAGTAATGATGGTTAAAAAGGCAAGAAAACTTTCAGAATAAAGTATTTCTATTGTTCAATGTAGAAAACTCACATTAAATTAGTAGCATCCATTCGTACATACGCAAATGGTGTGTTAGTATGGCCAATGTTAAGCTAGTCACTATTCTAATTACTTCAATCTTGATAATGACTATGGTTTCAGGTTGTATAGGTAATGACAGTGAAGAAGGTAGTCTTGGCACTATAGTAATTGCATACGAGATCAAAGATAATGCTGATAACATCGATTCCAATCCTCAGATTTTTGCAGATTATCTTTCTGAGAAATTAAATTATGATGTTTCTCTGTTCAGCGTTGACTCGGAGGGTGCTATGATTGAGGCTTTGAGATTTGGTAATGCCGATATTGCATTGATGGATGCAGGAGCAGCATGGGTTGGTTGGCAACAATATGGCTTAGAAGTTTTAGCAGCAGATCTTAATGTAGATGGAAGGACATATTACAATGCTAACGCATGGGTGAAATCAGATAGTGACGTTGCTAGTGCCCACCTCGATGATAATCCTTATACTGATCCGTTTTCACTTTTATCTGGTAAAACATCTTGCCATACAGGATGGCTAAAATCAGTAGGTATGCTTCTTCCTATGGGTTACCTAATTGGACTAGGTTATGCAAATATTATCGGTGACCCAAATGATGTAGAAACAATAAGAAATACTATACAAGGATTTTTTGCCATTAATTCTTCCATTCCAGAAACGGGAACTCCGTATTATGGTTATTCAGGTGCTTTGAAATGTTTATCTGAAGGAAAGGGAGATGTCGCCTTTTTAGAAGAAAATAGTGTTGAGATTATTTGTAATAATGAGATTTCTTCTCTCAATCAAGAGTGGTGCCTTGAAATTGAGGAGTATATCCCATTACCTCCATTTGGAAAATCTCCTAGCCATCCAGTAATGTATAATCCTAATTTTTTAGATTCAGAAATTACAAATAAAGTTACAAATGTGTTAGTTGAAATGAGTAGTGACTCCGAAGCGACTAGTATTTTAGAGAATATTTTAGGTACTCCCGGATTTATTGCAACAAATACTTCAGTACACTTAGGTAGTTATTCATCACTAATTTCTAATGTACCGGGTATTTCCGCTTATTATGAAGATAAATTTTCTTTGAATACTTCAGTTTCTCCAGATATTGATAAAATTAAGATTGCTTTTGATTCAGGTAAAATGTCTGATAATGAAGATAAAAATCCAGAACTCTTAGCGGATTTTCTCTCTTTGAAATTAAACATAGATGTGGAAATACTTCTTGTTAATTCTCAAAATGAATTACTCAATAGTTTAGTAGATGGCCGTGCTGATATTGCAATTGTTAATTCAGAATTAGGATGGGTTGGATGGAAACAACATGACTTGGCTGTAATGGCAGCAGTAGAAATGGAAGATAGTAGAACTTATTCAGATATTTTAGCTTGGGTTAATTCGAATAGTTCAATCGCAGCGAGCCATTTAGACAATGATCCTTTGACTAATCCTTTTGATTTGTTGGAAGGACAAACATCCTGTCATTCTGATTCTTCAGATGTGGAAAGTATGATGCTTCCAATCAGTTACCTAGCTAAAAATAATTATCTCGAATTAAACCAAAGTAATGATATAGATTTTCTGTCAGAAATAGTTTATTCCTTCTTCAATTCTAATTCATCAATACCTAACCAGAATGATACATATTTTAGTGATTCAGGATCCCTAAGATGCCTTTCTGAAGGCGGAGGAGATATTGTATTTTTAGAAGAAAATACTGTTAATATGTATTGCGACAATGCCGTTATCTCAGAAAATATGGATTGGTGTCTAGATATTGAAGAATATACCTCTCTCCCTGCTATTGCTCCTCTCCCAAGCGATTCTGTAATCTACAATCCTGAGTTACTGGATATACAGACAAGAACAGCCGTCTTGAACGCTTTAATCTCACTTAACTATGAGATGTATTTAGAAAATTTCAGTACACGAGGATCGGTCTACACGGGTTGTTATGATATCTCAGTACATGTAATTGATGAAGAATCTCAGAAAAATACTTGTGGTTCTGAGATAATGAATAACATATTACATACATCTGGATTAACCAGAGCAACATCTCAAGAACATCTAGGGCAATATTCATCATTCATTGCAATTATTCCTGGTATTTCTTCTTATTATTCTGATATATTTGCAAACTAATTATTTATTGAAATTAATTTTTTAGTTCTTAATTCAATCCGTCAATACCAAATAGAGATTAGGGCCGCCTAAACTTAGTGATTGAGTGTGGGAGGTGATTCTGTCGAAGAAATTCCCTGGAAGATAGAACCAATTATACGCTTAAATGACGTTTCGATAGGATACAAGGTGGAAGAACCTTTAGTTGAAATTCCTAATTTAGAGATTTTCCCAGGAGAAATTGTTGCAATTGCTGGTCCCTCGGGTGTCGGAAAGTCTACTCTATTGAAAACAATTGCAGGGCTTATTAGACCTATTTCTGGTAGTATTGAAGTCTGCGGTAAATCTTTTCCTGATAGACCTAATAGAGGTGAATTAGGATATATTCCTCAAGGTTTAGGTTTGGTTAGACATGCCAGCGTATTACATAATGTGATGTTGGGTGTAGATGCAGGTCACAACACTCCTATACCATTCATTGGTGGCTTTCTCCCCTTATCTTTTCTAAAGAAAAAAACTGCAAAGAAAAAAGCTATTCAGGCAATTAATTCTATGGGACTTGAAGAGAAAATCAGTGAACCAA
>PCAW01000063.1:0-12480 GCA_002730775.1 Methanobacteriota archaeon
CTGTTGCGCTCATGACTAGTTTCAACAAAAATCATATTTCCATCAAAAATTACCCTATGAGTCCGACGCGCTACCAACTACGCCACCCCGGCAGTAAGTCTCTCGAGTGACAACCACCATTTGAGTATAACCGTCCTACAAATGAGCATTTTTGGGAACTTGTTACATCAGTACCCTTGATGAGTAGTTCGTTGTCGGCAAGACGTGGTCGACGTTGATACAGCCCTTCGTGCTAACGCCTACAATGACCGTAAGCGTAGGTCTAGTGGAGGTAAAAAAGATGATAAAACCGCACCAAAAAAGATTGAAGATTTTGATCCCGCTGCACATGCAGTAAAAGAAATTGCAGATGCCTATTCAATGTGGCTTGTAATTATTTATGGTGCTTCAGTAGCATTAGGAATACGATACCTTTTGATGCCAGAAATGGATGAACCAAGCGCCATATTATATCTTCTACCTCTATTATTGTGTGCAACAATAATACCTATGCATAAAATCATTATTCCAAGAAAATATAGTGAATTATATACTAATGGGAATTGGTTTAGAGCTATTTTCTTATTTGTTTTTACTTGGTTAGCATTTTCTTTCATTGTTTCAAATCCGCCACTAGCAGATATTGCGCCTCCAACTCTTGCAGGCGGAATTGATATTGAACAAACTGAAGGTATTGAAACAACTTCATGGAAGAATGGAATATATACAATTAATTTGAATCAAGATACTGTCGATGTAGTAATGGGAATGGCTGTGAGAGATAATGTAAATGCTAAAGATGTTAATATTATAGCCACAATATATTACAGAGGAGAAATGATAGAAGAATTAGCCAATGGAACAGCCAGTTCACATACAGAAGAGATGGAAATGTTTGATTCAATCAATAACTGGACTAGGGAAGATAGAGTAGGACCACATGGAAGTGACATAGGCCTAGCATGGGATTTAGGAACTTTAGACCCTGGAGAATACACAATTGAAATAACAATGACCGAACAAGGTAAACCTTGGATTAATACTACTGAATTAATCTATACAATTTCAATCGCTCAAACTACTGTTCTTGCTTGATTTGCGAGCAAATCATTGCTGTCATGGCATCTAACTGTAGAGATTCTCCTCCACCTTCAACCATTCTAAAATCGGTTTCAGCCATTACTTCAGTAACCTTAAGTTTTTGACTCTCATCAAAAAATGTTACACTCCCCAACTCACGGTGTAATTGATTAACTAAATCAGTTCCAGCCAATCCAAACCTATCTAATAGTTCTCTGAGCCTTCTTCTAGCGGGTTGGAATCCATCTTGTTGACAAGCTAGAAAATATCCATGTAGCTCTTCAGGAGGAGCTGTTGCAGTGGTTTCATAAATCAATTCACGAGTAACATTACTGTCTAAAGATGCAGCAACTTGTAGTGAAGTAATAGCCTTCCTTAAGTCACCTAATGATACGTGGACAATTGCATCTGCTGCCTCAGAATGTAGTTCTATTTCTTCCTCTTTGGCTACATTCACTATCATATCTCTAACCTGATCTTCGGGCAATGGACGGAATCTGAATACTGCACATCTCGATTGGATTGGTTCAATAATTTTGGATGAGTAATTACATGATAGAATAAATCTACAGGTTTCAGCATATTGTTCCATAATTCTCCTAAGTGCCCCTTGAGCATCGGGGGTTAATGCATCAGCCTCATCAAGAAAAATTACTTTGAAAGTGGTGCCAGGCACAGGTGCTGTACGAGCAAATGATTTTACTTTGGTACGGATAGATTCTAATTTTCTCTCATCACTAGCATTCATTTCTAACATATTTGTCCTATAACCTTCACCAAATACATCTCTAGCCAAAGCTATTGCAGCAGTGGTCTTTCCGGTACCTGGAGGACCTGCAAACAGTAAATGCGGGAATGTTCTTTTCTCTGCATATGCTTTGAGTCTTTCAACAACAGCACGTTGTCCTTTGATATCTCCCACTGTTCGCGGGCGATGACGCTCTACCCAGAGTTCACTCATAGCAAACATACCATCGAAGGCGGTTGTCCTTGAAGTTTTGTAGAGATGAACTATAAGAATTAGTAACCTTCATCAGCGTTAGGAAATTGTTTACTACGTACATCATCGATGTACTGCTTGACTGCACCATCAATTATTTCACCTAAATCGGAGTATCTTCTCAGGAACCTAGGGCTGAAATCTTTTGTTATCCCTAGCATATCGTGTAAAACCAAAACTTGTCCATCGCAATCCACTCCTGCACCTATTCCGATAGTTGGAATTGTAAGTTGCTCACTGACTTTTTTGGCTAGTTCAGCAGGTATCTTTTCGAAAACAATAGAAAAACATCCGGCGTCTTCCAATGCCTTGGCATCTTCAAGTAATTTTGTTGCCTCATCTTGTTCTTTGGCTCTAACGCTGTAAGTTCCAAATTTGTAAATTGACTGAGGAGTTAATCCTAGGTGGCCCATTACTGGAATTCCAGCTTGCTGAATCCTTACCACAGATTCTACAATTTCTGAACCTCCTTCTAATTTTACAGCATGGCCTCCGGATTCTTTCATAATACGAATTGCTGAATCGAGAGCTGTTTTGGAATCTCCCTGATATGTTCCAAACGGCATATCTACAACTACTAATGCTCTATCTACTCCATTAATCACGCATTGAGCATGATAAATCATATGATCTAAAGTGATTGGAACGGTTGTTTCATTCCCCGCCATTACATTGGATGCTGAATCACCCACAAGAATCACATCAATTCCTGCTGCGTCAACTAGTCTCGCTAATGAATAGTCATACGAGGTTAGCATAGTGATTTTCTCGCCACTTGCTTTCATTTCTTGTAGTGTATGTGTTGTAACTTTTTTTGCTCGACTAGATATTGCCATACACTCACCTTCGATATGTTCGAGCAAGATACATGCCTTCAATTAAACGCCTAATCAATCACTAATCAAACTCTAATTCTTCAACACCTAGTAAGAACTCATCAATTTCTAATATACCATCTTGATTTTCATCAGCTGCATGAAAATATTCTCTCAGTGCATCTTCACCTTCTCCTGGGAAACCTAGAGATTGCATTGCTGAGATAAATTCATTTAAATTCAGATGATTATTTCTATCTATATCTGCAGCATGGAATGCGGCCCATCGGCGGCGATGCTCGACTTCATCCGGATTAGTAAATGTCAAGCGGAAAGTTTCCCAAGGAGTAATCATCTGATTCTCAGTATGTTTTTTACCATATGATTGGTAAATAATTAATCCAATTACAATAGCAGCAGTACCACCAATTACTGCCTTAGACCCCATTGCATAGATTAGAACAGAACCGCCTAAAATACCTAAAATCTGGATTAAAGGATATAATGGTGATTTCCATTCTGGTTCATACCAATGAGATTTTGCAGATGCGCGAAGTACTAACACAGCAGCATTTAAAACAATAAAAATCATAATATTAAATCCAGAAGCAAATTCTGCTACATCATGAACTGGTAGGAACATTATGGCTGCAGCCATCGCCAAACCAGTACCGACGATTGCCCAATGAGGAGTCTCATATTTACTATGAACATTTTCAAAAAATACTGGTAAGAGATTATCTCGAGCCATAGCGAAAAGGAATCTAGATGCGGCCATTATACCTGCAAGTGAACCTGAGAGGACTGTGATTGCTGCAAATGTGGCTGCTATTGTTGCGATTGTCTGACCTCCTACATCTAGCGCGAAAATATAGATTGGATCTTCTCGTGCGTGTCCACTTTCAACGTAATTCGCCGGATCAACTGTAATTGCCATTGTTAGAGTAACAAAAACATATAGTACGATGCTGAAAAGTAATGAAATTAGTATTCCAAATGGTAAATTTCTACTGGGTGATTTGATCTCACCGCCAACTGCTGCAATTTTTGTGACTCCGATATATGAAACAAAGACTAGTGCTGCAGTTGATGAAAAGCTATGCCAATCTGGCCCGAATGATTCTCTAGATAACGCATAATCCCAATTTAGTTCAGTTGTTGCTAAAGCCCAAAAACAAACACACAATAGATATGTGACAGAAATTAAAACGACTGGTGTTTGTACTTTCTTAATGCTTTTCGCACCTAAAATATTAATCCCTACAATCAAGGCCAACATTAGCATTACTGCAACATCGAGATTGATTGAAATACCTAAAATTCCTTGTAAAACCCATAAATATGCTCTGAAACCAATTAACGCAAAGGCAGATTTAAGCATAAAATTAGCCCACAACCCTAATCCAGATATTGTACCAATAATTGGACCAAATGTTTTTTCGATATAGACATAAGCTCCGCCTGAAGAAGGCATTGCAGATGCAAGCTCAGATTTCGAGATTGCACCGGGTAGAATTACTAAACCTGCAAATAAATACGCTAACCAAATACCACCAACTGGTATTTCACCTCCTCCAAGTTCCATCATAGCTAAAGAAGGAAGGACAAAAAGTCCACTCCCCAACATTGCAGATAATGAAAGAATTACCACCGAAAAGAGTCCTAATTTACGCTCTAAAGTTTCAGTTACCCTTTCTATAGGTTGAAGGACTATACCTAGAACTTCTGATGGAGAAAGCTTATCCATATTCACGCGAAACATTGGTAATAGTTGAAGGTTTGTACTCCGAAATTGTTAACGCCAAATAGCATTGTAGCCCAAACAGATGAAGGCGGTTACGGTCATTATGGTGTTGATTATCACTACGGGTTCAATCAGTGGCTGTCTGTCTCAATCGGAAAAAAAAATATCCGATGAAGAAGAAGATTTAATTCCACTAAGGATAAATCATATACAGGTGAAAGGAACACACAATTCTTATCATTTAGCACCAATAGGCCCTACTATTAGAGCATATGATTACTCACATGACCCTTTAGATATCCAGGCAGAAGAACAGGGAGTAAGACAGTTTGAAATTGACGTTTGGTGGGATGCGAGAGGTCAGTTATACGTTTATCACAATCAATATGATCTAAGATCAAACTGTATTACTTTGGAAGAATGTCTAACAACACTTTTAGATTGGTCGAATCAAAACCAAGAGCATGTACCATTGATGATTTGGATAGAACCTAAGGAATGGGTAGAGCAAAGTACAGATAATACGGTAGTGATTAATTTTCAAAATATGTTAGAAAATATTGAACAAGAGATTATTCAATACTGGCCACGTAACAAAACCATTACTCCCGATGACGTAAGAGATGGTTCAGAAACTCTGTCGAAAGCAATTAGTGAAAACGGTTGGCCTTTGCTAGATGATTCAAGAGGAAAAGCAATGTTTATTCTACTTTCTAGCGGTGAGCTAAGACAAAGTTATTATGATAAATATCCAGGATTAAATGGCTCAAGAATGTTTACAATGTCAGAACCAGGTAGTTCAGAAGCAGCTATTTTTTCTGACACTGATCCGATTGGAAATGGAGATGAAATTGAAGCTTTGGTTAGAGACGGATTTATCGTTAGATCTAGAGCAGATAATGCTGAAGATGGAGAAGCAGATAATAATGATAAAACTAGGCTTGAGGCTGCTATTTCTGTTGGAGCTCATTCTATTTCTACAGATTATCCTAAGGAAGTCGATGGAATTGAATATTGGGTAGAGATTCCTGAAGGTAACCCCGTAGCATGCAATCCTATCTCTGCACCAATTGACTGCACACCTGAAAGAGTGGAATCTTTATCTGATTGATTCAAGCCTTTGCAATAACCTTTAGTTCTACAGCAATAGGAGTAGGGAGAGCTAAAACTGAACAAGTCGTTCTAGAAGGTAAAATCTCTGAAAAATACTCTGCATAAACTTCATTGTAGCCAGCAAAATCACGATCCATATCAATGAGCATGGAATAGACATCAACTACATTTTCTAAACTTGAACCATACTCTTCAAGAATAATTCTGATATTTTCTATTACCGAACGAGTTTGGGCTTTGATATCGTAGTCTAAAGGATTACCATTTTTATCTTTAATAGGACCACCTGGAATTTCATTGGTAACTGGTTTCCTTGGACCTATTCCACTTACAAAAATTAGATCACCTACACGATGAAGGTGAGGATATGCCCCAACAGCAGAAGGACCTAACTCTGACTTAAACGGGCCATTGTTAGTAACAAGTTTCCCAGCAGTTTTCTTACCAACTACACCGCCAACTATTCCGCCAACTGGGCCGCCAACAGCCACTCCTGCGGCTGCCCCCATTGCACCACCTGCTGAGCTGAGAAATGATTTGCCGTAATCATTATACATTTTATCAACAATATCTTGAGGCATTGATTTTATTTGTCCTACAAGTCTACTACGTACTTCAGGATCAGTTACTTGATCTACTTCATAGATCCATTCGAGGAGCTGACTAAATTTACTCTCATCAAATTGATCTTCGGACATCAATGATTCCCCTTGTTTAGGACATTTCTATCGCCCTGGTAGTATTCTACGTCATCTTCATCGAACTCTTTGTCACCGAATGAACCGGAGGAAGGAGTTAGTTGAATTACGGCTCCACCGGAACCATGTAATGCCTCATAGGCTAATACTTCACCATCGTAGTTATTGTGTTGTCCCATCGAAGCGGCTAGCCACCAAGCGGGTTTGTAAGCCACGACTTTCTGAACTCTAATTTGACCATGAATTTCTCTACTTAATTGGCTCAAATCTTCTAATCTACCGTCTGCGAAGAATTCGAGAATTTTTTCATTCCATTCGTTATCTTTAGAACTATGAATACGATCTTCTGAAGGATCAATATGTTCTGTGAACATTCTATTTGATAAGCTAGAAACTACAACTACAACTGCTTTCTTACCTTGACTGACTAAAGCATCATTTGCTGCTTTACCTAGAACAATAGTCTCAGAACGATTGGCGTACATATTACTGGAAACAATACATGCTGGGATTCTATTATCGGGATTTAGTAAACTGAGAGCGACTACTGAACCAGTATCTATTGGAAATCCCTCGTACTCTACAGTTCTAGCATGTAAACCTCTTTTTTCTGCTGCTGAACAATATTCATGAGAAAATTCAGAGTCTATTTGAAAATTATATGGCATACTGCCGAGATAATGGAAATCATCATCGACATGAGTCCAAATAGATTCTTTAAGAGCTTGAATTTGATGCCCTACGACACTTGGCCATGTTGTTGAATAAACTATAATCAGATCAGCATCTGATTCTTCGATTCTCTTTCTACATGTTTCAAACGCAGCACGTAAATTTGAATATCCTGCATTAGCATCTGGCGAAAGTAATGGTTGAGGATGAGGAGGGACGTAAAGTCCGAAAAGAATTTGTGAATCTTCGCTCATTAAATCACCTCAGAGTACTAACTCCCTAGTTTCATTATTTGGGTCCCAACATGCTATGCAGTTACCGGTTCCTATTACTGATTGATAACCATAAATTTCAGCCGGATAACTAGGCACCCCCATAGCGGCCATCATCCAAATTAGTCCCCCAGCTTCAGTTTCAGCAATGGTTTGTTCAGTATACTCAGGCATAATGTCAACTACCTCTTTCATCTGACCATTTCTAAACATATCAATAATTTTCATATCCCATACGTATTGACTATGATTGTATATGTGTTCCCTACTCATATCTTCAGGAAGAGGAGCCTCTGTAACAAAGTGACGATGACTAAGACTATGGCTACTTACTAAGACCACTTTTTTACCGCTCTTCTCAATCGCCTTCATACAAGCTTCACCCAATGCCTTAGCTTGTTCAATCATTACTTCATTTGAGTAATAGTGAGAATTACGATTGCTTGAAATTGTGACTATGGGCTTATCCCAACTCGGGTTCAACAAATGGCAGGAGGTTATTGTCCCATAATCTACTCTAAAATCAGGGTTTCTCATCATTTTAGTGATGATTCCTGCTTTGGCAGTTTCTTTGTGCATTGCTTCCGCTAATTCAACATCAACTTTAAGATCATAATTATACCTAAACAAATTAGGGAAAACAGGATCTACTGATTTCGATTTAAATTCAGGAAGACCCAAGAAATGTGTTCCGATGTATGTTTGCCAATGTGGAGTGAAAATTACAATAGCATCATAGTCAATTGTTTTTAATTTTCTTGCAAGTTTTGCATACCCCCAGCGAAGAGTTTCCCAACCACCCTCACTAAAGGCCTCATTTTGAGGAGGATTCTCTGCATAAACTAGGTGGGGAGGATGCGGTGCAAGGCATCCAAGTACAATTTCGCCTTTCGACATGTTAGGTCGGAGACTATTCTTATTGATGAATGAGACGTATGGAGCCATTCAGAGTATTATATGCTAGATACTACGCCGACATATCATGAAGTGGGAGTCTGCTCCGCTGTGGCCAGTAGCTTTTCCATCATTAACTGGATTTATACTGGCATTCATCCCATATCTATTCGAGATAGATTTTTTCACTAAAAAAAATCTTCTATTTCCGGTATTCATCTTGGCTATTTTAGGTTCCTCTTGTTTTCTTTTGACGGAAAAATATGGTAATAAAGTGGAATTATATCTTGGATATTTGCTTGGATTATTAATTTTCTATTCATTTAGATTCTTCTTTGGATTTTATGGAATCGCGGTAGTAATTCTAACCTGGTTAGGTCAGTCAATGTATTTGTGGCAGCACAATTTTCCCCCATTTAGAATTGGGATTTGGTTAGCATTAGGTTCAATGTCTGGATTGTACATCGGTGGGATAATGGCATTCAACATATTCTAAAATCTTCTATTAATATATCCTTCAATTACTATCCCGGTTATGATAAATGCAGGGAAACTGACTAAAAATCCAGTCAAAATTAATTCATCATCAACATAATTCGAAACAATTCGTACTTCTCCTAACGAATCCTCCTTAAGATTCTCTGAATTAGATAATCTAACTAACACAATATTGACATCAAACAAACCATCAGGGGTAATTGTAAATGTTAACGAACTATTTACTTCAACTATCGAAAGATTTCCTTTTGATACGAATTGGTCCCAATGGAAAATTCCTTTTTCAGTATATTCTTCTACAAAATCTCTCTGTATTAATAGGACTTCGACATCATTATCTCCAACATTAAAAACATCTATAATTACGGGGTCCCAAAGACTGTGAACTTCGATAGTATCTAAATTGACATCATCAATTCCAAATCTCATATTAGCCTCATCTTCATTTGTTCCTGAGCCGTCGATTACACCAACTGCTAACCATGTGGAACAAATTAATAAAACTAAGACTGAGGATAATGCTTGACTTCGGTCTGGAAGTAATGATATCCACCCATTTTCAGTTCTTGCACGCACTACCGGTTGTACTGCATGAACAAATGAAGATGTAATTATAGCTAGGATAATTCCAGGAATTATATCTACAAACCAATGGATGCCAAGATATTGTATAGAAAATAAATAAATTATCACATTGAATTGAACAAAATAATCAAACTCTTTGTGGCGCCAATCTTTGAAATCTATACCTAGTTTTCGGCAATGTAACCTATTGATTATTAGCAAGCTTATTGGCAACCCTACATGTAAACTTGGTATTGCATTATCCATAGGATCATTGTCGGTGAAAAACGCCAAAGTAAATGAATCATGATACAGAAGTGCATCCATATCAGAGATATAGCTAGATGTCACTTCAACATTGAAAAATAAGTATAATGGTACACTTAAAAGATAAATCACAAAATAATTCAAAGCCGCTTTATCAGCCATTATTTCATCACGGCATAAAATGTAATACATTGGAGAAAACCAAATCATGAATAGGTACATGAATAGATAATGACCAGATAAGAGATTTGTTAAAGTGTCATTAAGAAAAAACTCCTGAATATGGTTTGTCCAATCTCCCTCGATTGCATATATCCAGTGGGTAAATCCTCCAACTCTAGCCTTCATTGGTTCGTTATGATAATCAATCATTGCTTTATAGAAAAACATTACCAAGTATAGAAGAATATGCCACCAATAGCCTTTTTCTTTGATTTCTTTTGGTAAATCTGCTAATGAAACACGTCTATCTTTCTCATCTCTTGTCAACAAAAAATGTATCGGCAGTGTGAATAGCAATAATGCCCCCATGGAAGTTCCATAAGGTCCAATAGGCCAATTCATCAGACACACTGCGAACGACAATGATTCATCAATAATGCGGAAGTGCGAACAACTTTTATCCTAATCCTTTCATGAATAAATATGGATGGGCATGAGATATGGATGGAGGAATGTGCTAAAATCAATTTTGAAGCTAAACCGAGACGATATAAAGAAGGAACAAGAACATCCGAAGACGCTGCAAGACAACTGCAATGTGATGTTTCTAATATCGCAAAATCAATTGTTTTTGAAGGTCAAGATGTAGCGATAATTGTGATTACATCGGGCTCCAATAGAGTAGATAGAAAGAAAAAACTAAAGAAAATTTTAGGATATAAACCAGGTCAGGCTTCACCCGAATATGTTCTAGAAAGTACAGGTTATGCTATAGGAGGAGTCCCGCCTTTTGGACACCTTAAAGAAACAATAAAGATCATTGATGAAGACTTATTCAAGTATGATTTGATTTGGGGAGCAGGAGGGACCGCCGATACCGTTTTTCCAATCACTCCGGAAGATCTTAAAAAAATATGTAAAGCTGAAATAAGGGATGTAAAACAGTAGTGATAAAATGATTATAGATAAACTAATTAAAGCAGCTGAGAAGCTTAGAGATGGAGTCGACCCGTTGGGAGATATGCTTGTAAAACAGGGTTTAGTAGATTATTCTTACAATCCTTTGGTTTATGCTTGGGAACCGCATAAAGCATTTATTGAATTAGGAGGAGGGAAAGGAGCAAATACGCTCCTATTAGGTATGAACCCTGGACCTCATGGCATGGGACAGATGGGAATTCCGTTCTCAGCAACAAGTGTTGTAAGGGACCTATTAGGGATTAAGGATCTGGAAGTCAATCAACCAAGAAAAATCCATCCAAAAAGACCTATCTCAGGATTAGATTGGCATAAAGAAGAAGTTTCAGGGACCAGAATATGGAATGTACTGGAAGAATATTATGGTAATATCGACGAAATATTTTCAAATGTTTTCATCGTAAATCATTGTCCATTAATGCTTTTTAATGGAAACAGAGGGACAAATATTACTCCAGATAGGATATCTGGAAAAACTGTGAATAAATTACTTGAAATATGCGATGAACATTTGCTCCAAGTAGTTGAGATAATGGACATAAAAAGAGTCGTTGGAGTTGGGAAATATGCTGAAAAGAGAGCTTTGAACGCATTAAAACATCTAGATGTTGAAATAACTAGTTGTTGGCATCCCTCCCCTGCATCACCTCTGGCTAACAGAAACAAAGGAAACGATTGGAAAGAAAATATCAAAAATGTTCTACCCAAAAATAAACATTCTTAGTGTAATAAAACATACTAAGTTCCAATTACTACACTAGTAAACAATTAAGTCAAGATATCCACTGTCAAGTCTCATGTCTGCTATGACAACCCCCGAATACCTGATGGCAAATGCAAAGAATCATGGAAACGATACAGCGATCACTGCTAAAGGTTCTAATGGCAATTGGAACGATATTAGTTGGTCAGAATTTCATGACCAAACTGCTTCTGTAGCAAAATCTCTTATTGCCATGGGATTCAATGAAGGCGATAAATTGAGTATTTACTCTTACAATCGAGTGGAGTGGTATACCTCTTATCATGCTGCAAATATGTGTAATGGCGCCGCAGTTGGAGTTTACCATACCTGCTCTCCTGAAGAAGTCGAATGGGTTGTAGGAAATTCAGATTCAAAAGTTGTATTTGTCGGAGATAATCCTATGGATGGTGGCAACAAAGAGAAAATGTGTGCTTACAGATTACATGAAATAATGGATAAATTAGACAAGGTAGAAACTGTAGTGGTAATGGATGGAGTAGATATGCCTGAACATCCTAAGTGTATATCATGGTCGGATTTTATCCAGAAAGGAGCAGATGTGGATTACTCTGATATCGAAAAAAGAGTATCAAATATTACTCCTGATGACACATTTTCATTGATCTATACATCAGGTACAACTGGTAATCCAAAAGGAGTGGAATTGAGTCATGATAATATTGATTTCGAACTTGCGGAAGTTTGGAAGTTACAAGAATTCGAAAGAGGATGGGGCTATGTTTCTTGGTTGCCATGTGCTCACGTTTTCGGCCAACTCGTAGATTGTCATGCACACATCAGATGGGGTCTTCATATGACTGTTGTAGATGCCCCATTGAATGTTATTGATGTTGCCAAAGAAGTCCAGCCTCATCTATTCATTGGAGTCCCTAGAATTTATGAAAAGGTATACAGTAATCTAGTTGCAAAACTTGGAGGGAAAATAAAATTAGCTAAGGTTCCAATTCTAGGTGGAATTATCAAGAAGAAAGCGAAGGA
>PCAW01000064.1:0-14366 GCA_002730775.1 Methanobacteriota archaeon
CTTGCGGTTCCGATAACTCGTAGGGCGCTTAGCTCAGCTTGGAAGAGCACCTGGTTTGCAACCAGGTGGCCGGGGGTTCAAATCCCCCAGCGTCCACCATTTTATACAGACTTCTATTTACTAAAAATTCATTTCTATGAATATTATTTATCTAAAGATAATTCAATAAAAATGTATTTCCAGAAAGAAATCAAATGAGAAAAATCATTAAACCCTCGATATTATTAGAATTTACCATGGAGTGTGAGCGACTACAATTGTCTTGGGGGATGGGGTTTTTAGATACAGAATATCCTAAGATTGAGACCGGAGAGACCGTACTGATTCGAGGTAGAAGATCCTCAAATGAAATTCTCATCAATCATATGATTTGTGAAGAATTATCCAAGCGACAGCCAGTTTATTGGATAGATGGTGGGATGAGACTAGATCCTTCCTTACTAATTCCTACCCTATTAAAAAAGAATGGAAAGATTACAAATTTAGACTATTTGTACGCAAGCAGAGGATTTACAGCTCACCAAATGCTAGAAATTATCAAACGCCTTGCAAGAGAAAAAGAAAATAAAAAAGGATTACATAGTGGGAGATTGATTATAATCTCAGATTTAGTCAATATGTTCATGGATGAACAAGTTAGTTCATCTGAAGGGAAATCTATGTTAAAAAAATCTTTATCTTACATCAAAGAAATAGCTATGGAATATAACTCAGCAGTAATATTAACCATTGGATCAAAACAAGAATCATTTCTTTCCCATGCCATGAGAGACGTTTTAGAATCTGAAATCAAAGACTCTATTAGTATTATATCTCAATCTAGAGAAATAATGATTCTAGAATCTAAATCAACAGGTATTGTAGTAAACCCATTAATTACACAAAATTACATATCTGATTTACAGGAAGTGGATATCGATAACCAAGTGTCCAAAGTTGTTTGGACACATCCTCTTGAAAGTATATCATCTTCTGAAATACCAAAAGGGGATAAAAGCGCAAAAGTAGCTCGTAGAGCTAAAGTATGATAATATTCAAAGTCAGGCTTTTGCCCTAATATTGAAGAATTTTCTAGCCCAATTTCAGATATTAGTCTGATCCTGTCAGAGGGATTTTTCCTATCTTTTCCAACTACTACAAATCTAATTTTTTGTCCTGGGAACGTCTTATCTCCAATTTTAGCCTCTCTAAGAAGAGCTGCTGCAGTCAGATTCAATACTTTATTCTCACCTATGTTGTATTGAACTCGTCTCGCAATAATAAGTTCTGATATTGGGATCTCATTATTCCTAAGTCTGAGAATTTCTTGATGGAAAATATCTATCGATTTTCTAACACCTTTTTTAGGAAATCCTTCTCTTAATTTCTCAAGAACACTAGTTTGAATTTCTTTAATCCACTTACAAGTCGAATGCTGACGGAGTTCAACACCTCTTATTTTCCAACCTTTTTGCCCATATGCAAAATACTTATTGAGAGAACCAACACCTGTACTTTTATTTGGTACAAAGGCAATCCAATCGTAGATGTCTTCAAGTTCTATTGTGACTCCAGATTTAGATTCTATTCGAGACATAAGATTAGTTATCGATCTATCAAGCTCTTCGCTATTTCTTTGGCGAGAATCTACTAACCAGATAGAATCAACAATTGCATGTAGACACTCCCACCCATCCTCTTCAGCATCGTTCATGGCATCTATTATCATTTTTCTAGACCAAGCACATATAGCCTCATGGCACTCTATTCGGCCAAATCTAGCATTCCTATACCCTGTGTATCCAAAACAAGTTACTAGCAACCATTTCAAAACATTTTGTCTCCTATCCCAACTATCATTCTTAGATTTTACTTGTGATTTGAGAAATTTTCTTCTTTGAATTATTGGTGCCACAACTCTACCTAAAAAACCATATCTCTTGGTGCAAGTATGAATATAAATTTCAGGAACGAGAAGTTGTAGTCTTTTATTCGAATTTTGACGAGATTTAATCTCTTTCGACGCTTTTTCAGGATTGATTGGAAGAAATCCTGTACGAAAATTATCTTTCTTAGATACCTCGCAACATCTACAATTCATAGTCTCGGGACTAATATTTCTAGTCGCAATAATACTCGGGAACAAACTTGCGAAGTCTAACTCATACACCTTTTGGTAAATACCAGGTTTAGGATCGAGGTAGAAGCCTCCTCTATCAGAAATTAACATTTGAGTACCAGTCTTAAAATCTTCAGGCCTATTCTTCTTCCAAGGCACTAATACCTCATCCTCCATTGACTGTTTTATCTGTACAGCAGAGATTATCGACCCAGGAGATAGTCTGGAAACATCTTGAGCAGGTATACAAGACATTTGAGAAAGTTCGCAGATTCCTTCTATACCTCCTTCTTTACCTATGAAAGAAGTACTCATATCGATATGTATTCTACCTTCCAATGCATGATAGGCATCTGACCTAATTATACGTCCGTAGCTTCTCGTTGTAACTGCTCTTCTTCGAACTTTGATGTCGTGCATATTTCTACCAATCTTCAATGATTGACCTTTATCAGAAGCTATCTCCATTAGGGTTGGAAAGTCGTAATTATCTCCCCCAAAAGTTACTATTACATCGGGATCTATTGTATTGACTAACTGCTCTATTTTTTCGATGAAATTATGCTGATTATCTTTGCAATCAAAAGTTACATCAAAACTAATATCATCAGATTTCTTTCCTAAAATACCCATATCTGTTATTGTCACGCCATATATTCCCTCACTCAAATTTATATTTGATTCATTAGTCTTTGCATTGATTTTAATCATTACCAACTTTAGTGGAGGTATATTTGATAGATTCTTATTTACATCCAAGGGTATAATATTGTTGCCAGAAATCCTGATTTTCCCAAAAGGAAATATTTTTTTACCTAATAGAAAACGTTGTGAAGGTTTGGAGTCTACGGAAAAAATCTCATATTTATCCCAATCACCAAGAGCAGAAATAACGTCAGCCACCTGCTTAATTTTCGAGGGTTTTGTAAGAGAAATGCGTAAAACCTCTGAAGGCAGATAATTTTCATGACTTGTCAACCTATGTTCTCTTGAAAAATTCATGTCTCCGTACAACATTTGATATTCTGTTTTTCTAAGTTTAGATTCAAGTTTTTTTAAATCATCTGAGTCCGCTTTGACATGTAAAAAAGAATTCCACCCGATAAAGTGCTTAGTTACCTTGCCACAATCTTCCTTTATCCATAAAACCATTTTTTCAGATATCTCATCTAGATAAGTATCGAGAATCCACCCCTCAACCATTCTTCTCTTCCGCCTCTTCTAATTTTGAAATTCTCAGACTGATATCAACAAGTGCAGCTAGTATAGCCGGTTCAAAAACATCTGAAGCTGGGAGCATTCCACAAGCAGATGAGCGGTTTCTTATAGATTTTAAAATACGATCAAATTCGTTCTTCTCGGATAATCGAAGGACTCTTCTGAAAAGGACCCAAGATTCAATTCTACGCTCTATTCTATCCCTCCAAGTTGACACAGTCCTGCCCATAGCATTGTAGATTATTTCGGCGGTATAATGAACTTTTCATACCATTAACCACGGAATCTAATTTTTGGTAAGTCTTGGTATACTTATTTTAGATTATTTGTATTCTTGCTGTGCTTCTGCAGCGGTTCGCTAGAGGAACGGTGCACATAGTCAGGAAGAATCAAACAGCTTATTTTTTATTCCAACTATTTACTAGTTCTGACACCCAGCGTTTACCACTTAGATATCTACTAATCTTGTCAATGAGTGTCGCCATCTTGAGAAATAAGAGAGGTATTATCCATAGATAATCTAATAATTGCAACCCCGATAATTCCACTCAAAGTGAAAAGAATCATTGCAGAAATACCTGGAGAGGAAATAGCAACTCGTATAATAACAGTAGATAAAACAAAGCCAGTATTCCTTGCTAGATTGCCAAAATCAGTATAGAACCAATATGAGATTAAAAGAATCAATATATCTGCAAGAATCAAAAATGTAAAGAAATCCAAAAAGAATATTTCTCTATTAACTCCTCCTTTGCCTTCTAATACAGACTCAACCCATCCCGACATTGAAGTAAATGTAACTATTAAGAAAACTACTAACATCAATAGTGCAATTATTTGCTTTGAATAAATAAAGGATAATAGTTTTTCAGAATGTATGTTATCCTTTTTTACTTGTTTACTAATCCTGTGATATGCCAAAGAGGTATAGAAAAGTACTAAGAAAGCGAAACATTCTACAATTAGAAATCCTAAATCAGCATCTATACCCCATCCTTCTTCAAATTCAATATCTGAAAGTCTTTTCAGAATATCTCTAACAATAAGAAGAGTGGCAATTTCATATTGTTTTCCTACAGAAGAAGAAAATGATTCTGAAATGGTTCGTATTAATTGATATACTTCATAAGCCAATAAGATCGAAAATGGAGTATACAACGAGGATAAAGGAGAATTAAACATCCCCATATTTTCTTCAGAAAGTTTCAATGAATTATTCTGAATTAAAACCCATAGCAAGAGATGACCGAAAAATCCAACAATTGCTAAAATTATAGCCATCTTTCTAATTTTATCATCTGTATCATGTCCCAAAAAGAGTTCATACTGCTCCTTCGTTGAGAATTGCATGAATCATGCTATAACTGTTCACTTTTTATAGTGAGTTAGAGTAAAAAATACAAAATCAGGTATAAACTTTGAATAAGATTCAATTCAATTTTTTAAGATGTAATTCAGAAACTACTCTCCCAGAGGATTCAATCGCTGCACCTACAGTTCCCAGAGGTTGAGCGAAACCATCTCCAATAATCGATACTCTCTTTGTATGGATAATTTCACCTGGTCCTTCGACAGAGTTAGCAAATTTCCAATAATGAGACTGCCAATTTGTGGAGTCAACTCCCAATTTATTAGTAACAAAATGTATAATAGTTTGTGAATCAAATTTGTCACCGTCAAAAATATCATCATTTTTGATTCTGACTTCCAATATCCCTGAATCGCTGGAATGGTAGTATGATTCCCAATTTTCTGGAATGTTATAATTTTTATCTGACGGACCCCAAACAACCCAAATTGAGTCACTTTTTCCAAAAAAATCCAATTCTAATGAAGAACAAACATGAATTGCTTGTTCAATAGGTAAAGCAACTACAACTCTATCATAATGATACTTCGTTAAACTATCTTCATTGTTGACAGTAATTTCCACAAAATCATCTTTTTCATCTAAATTAATCACTTTACATCCAAAATTAACTTCCACTTTTTTATTTAAATGCTTAATTATTTCATTCAGAGGTTCGATTGGGATTAAAGATTTTTCATCCATTTTGACCAAATTCAATCGAATCCATTCTGCAGTATATCTTTCGAGCCATTTCGGTAGAGAGTCAAGAGACTTAGAGCCCACTTGGATTGAATAGTCATTTGTTAATTTTTTTGAAGATAATCTTCCACTAGCTCCTCTTCCTTTGTCCCATATAGTGACTTCATGGCCTAGTTTCTGTAGTAACATAGCCGTAAAACTCCCCGAGATGCCACCTCCAATAATCCCAATTTTCAATTTTTTTCCTAATGTTGATTTTTCAGTCCAATTTCTATATCGTTCTAAATTAATTCTACTTTGATGCGTCTCAGTGGTTCTTTTTCTTACATTTCCCGTAACTATATCAAATGGGTAAAAAGGTCTATCGAATAGTCCAAAACACCACATCACTCCTGCAATAGAGTTAGGATCTCTGCCATCAAGAGCATATCTATTATTAAACATCAAAGATGTATTCATTGCTTTTTTTGGATCTTTTATCCAGTTGGCGAATGCTTTTCCCCAAGTCATTCTGACATTATTATGCATCACTCCATGTCTAATCAGTCCAATTTGCGAACTATCCCATAGGATGTCCCCGGAATCCCCAAACTCTAACAAATAGGGTGACTTTTCATCGTCGGGAAATACTCTTTCTTCCCATGAAATTTTAGCCCATTCTGGCAAATTATTCCAGCTCTTCGGTTGAATTAATTTATGACAATGGTGTTGAGCATGTTCTCTGAATATCAATAATTCATCGAGAAATTTTTCGGCACCTTTACCACCTATTTCAGAAGCTTCTCTGGCAATTTTTGTAACAGCAATCATTCCGTGATGTATGTACGCAGACATCCCGCTAACACCAAATCTATTTGCAGCATTATTTCGTGTTTTATGGTAACTTGTTAAACCGTTTTCACACCACTTTTCCCAATGACTAATGGCTGCTCTGTAACCACCTAGGAAATCTGTTACTGGAACTACTGTAGGATCAATATCGCAAGATGAAAGAATTTCCCTACCACCATCTATCGAAAGTTCTTTTCGAATATCCACCGGTGTAAATGGAGGTTTCCAATTCGGAGGAAGACGGATTATATTCGTATTAATTACGGGCCAATTCAAACTCACTCGCTGACGAAACTTCTTTTTTGTGGCATTTTTGAATCTGAAAGGTCTATCCAAACTTTTTCCAAAAACAGTTCTAGGCAATACACAATTTGAATCAACTTCTATTACTGAATTATGTTCAGTTAAAGATTTAATCCACTTTTTCCAAGGATTTAGATCTACCAAATCAGTCACAACAATTGCCGATTCCAGAGATAGGTCTTTGAGTACAGGTTCTCGATGATTTACTCTAGAAATATGAACCAGAAAATCAACCCCTAATTCTTCAGCACGGTGAGCAATATCTGCTGCTCCTTCCATCAAAAATCTATGATGTCTGTATGAAGCATGAGGATATCGTTCGTCTATACCTTGGTATACTAACAAAGGGAGATTTAGTGAATCAGATATCAAGCGAGCAACATCAAATGTTGGGCACTCGTCAAGTCTTATTGCACCCCTCATCCAATGCAAAACAAATGTTGGATTCTCAACTCTAGGACCCTGATGAAATAAACATCTCTCTGACAGATAGGAAGGTAATACAAAATCAGATAACATAAATGTAACAAATAATTTGTTTTTTTCAAATGTTGTTTTTAATTCTTGATTTGAAAGTAATTTTTTAGAGGTTTAAATCCCCCAGCGCCTACCACTCTCGTAGTGTCCAAACCTATGCCAATTAGGAATAATGGACAGATAAATAAAGCGAGCATTGAAATAATAAAATCCAGAGGAGAATTGTATGAAAAACCCATTTGATACTTTAAGCGAAGTGTCTGTAGACAAACCAAAAACTGTAATTGCAGTAACTATAATAGGTATTCTAGCCTTATCTTCATTTGCTCAATACATAGTTTTTGATAATTCTGAAGATGCTTTTTATCCCGATAATGAAACCACAAATTTACTCTATGAATTAGAAAATACATATACAGTAGATGTAGATTTAATCAGATCAATTGTTAGATTTGAAGTTGGAGATTTAGAAAATGAAGCAACATGGAACCTACTTGCAAATATAGAATCTGATATGTTAACTCATACAGGAGATTTAGAAAATTCAAAAATGATTGATTATCATTATGGATTATTCGGAGGATCACCAAATTCAGGTCCTGCAAGTTCAGTTATTTTCTGGCAACAAATACAGGACCCGATATCTGATACTTGGTCAGAGGCAGTTGAAACTGCATTAATGAATGTGACAATGGCTGAAGATCTGAATCTAAGTTCTGCTATTTCTGAAGCTATGATTGTTATGGCAACTATACCATCTACAGAATATCCTGATTCAGATGATTTAGACAATTGGAATTTTGGAAATCCAGGCGAATGGCAAACTAGAATGGATGCAGGAGAAAATAACGCTGAAAAGATTGGAATTTTGATTGGTATGGTTTCTAGCCTTACTGAAAATAGGAATGAGACACAAAATGCATCAATTGCCCCTCTTCAAGGACAAGCAATGACCAGTTTAGCACCATTAAATGCGCTTCAAGAAATAGACTTGAGGTCCGGAATGATGGGTATGTTCCCTTCAGAATCAAGAGATAATCCATGGTCCGAAGCAAATATAGCATTAGTAACATTAGCAATTGACACAAAACCCTCAGTTCACAATATGGAATTAGATACTGAAGTTTCTCCAATAATAAGTGAAATGTCAGTAGGATTGGAAGAGTCATTACAAGAAACTCATGGAAATACAATTACTGTATTTGGATTCAATAGATTTGCAGAAGAGCAAGCAGGTAATCTCGGTGCTGAAATTGGTATTCTTACCAGTGCATCAATTGTAATTCTCGGAATTATATTGTGGAGACAATTCAGAAGTGTGAGAGATACTAGTATTGTTATTTTCCTAACTCTATTAGCAATTGGAGCGACTTATGGAGTCGCAGGAATACTAAAACTTGAATTTAATGGTGCTATGAATAGTATACCGATATTACTTCTAGCGATAGGGGTTGATTACGGATTACACGTAGTTTTACGTTATCGTGAAGAATTAGCAAATTTAGTTTCAGAAGGAAAGGAAACTATGGCTGATTTTTCTGCAGAAGCAAGGGCTAAGGCGATTAAAACTGGAACTATGCTAACTTCTGCAGCATTAGTTGTTGCAATTTTTACAGATATGGTAGGATTCCTGAGTTTTAGATTATCGGCTCAAAATTTCTTAGTTGTATTTGGTACAGTAATCGCAGTTGGATTATTTTTCATCTACCTACTTTCAATTACTGCTCTACCAGCATTACTAACAATTTTGAAGCCTCAAAAGATTGCCATTGTAAAATCTGTTAAAATTGAAGAAAGTAAATTTTCAATTTGGTCAGGAGAGCAAGCACTCAATCCAATGACTATCATTATCGCTGCTTTACTAATTTCTTTACCGATAGGTGCAGGGATATCCCAACTAGAAATTGGTTTTGATTTCAGAGATCAGTTGGATGAAGAGATCCCGGTTGTAGCTGATTTTCTTGTCTTAAGTGACGATTTTGCTGGCCAGAATACTGCTCCTCTTTATGTTGTGATTAATACAGAAGTATTCAGCGATACTGGAAGAGCTAGTTATCTTGAAGTAATGTCTGTTTTAGATGCAGATACTAGTATTTCTGAGCAAACTGGAGTATGGGAATTACTAGAATTAGAAGCAACTAGAGATGGTGAATTAAGAGCAATATTAGATACTTTAGATACAGATAATCCTGAGTGGTTACAATTACAAAATTGGGTTGATGCTAATCAAGACTTGACTTTCAGATATCTAAGGGCAGATTTCAAACAAACTGTGATTAGTTTCTATGCACCATCTTTAGATTGGCAAGAAACAGTTGATTTCGTCACAGGGTTAGATAATGAATTGAATGAAAATGGAGGTGAATACAAAGTATCTGGAAGAGGATTAATTCTTGCTCAAATAAGTGAAGATGTCGCAATATCTGCAGTAGCATCTACAGGAATAGTCGCAGGAGTAATTTTACTTATGCTTGTTGTAATCAATGTTTCAAGGGAAGAAACTCCACAAAGAGGAATGCTCAAAGGATTCGTAATGTGGCTACCTCTTGCAATAGTTGTTGTTTGGGTGTATGGATTAATGGGTTGGCTCGGATATCAACTAAACTCTCAAACAGTAACAATAGGAGCACTGACTTTGGGATTAGGAGTAGATTATGCAGTTCACTTTGTAACTAGAATGGACGAGGAGATTGAACACAACCCAACAGCAGGAATAGTAAATTGGGTTTCTTTGACCAATGCAACCACAGGAAGGGCCATGATGGCTGCTGCACTAACTACTGCAGGAGGATTTGCAGTACTCAATCTAAGCTCATTATTGCCATTGAGATTATTCGGACAGGCTTTCGTAATTGCGATCCTTTTAGCACTGGCTTCCAGTATTATCTTACTACCATGTCTGATGAGTTTGTTTGGCTTACTTACTAAGGAAGAAAGTACCTCCCCCAAATATACAGATTAATTAACATACTTAGATAATACAAAATTAAAATTAGATATAGTTTTTTAATAAACTATCTAAATATTAAGTACTCCAGCGTCCACTATTTAGATCATGATATAAAATAATTTAAGCAGTTTGATTCAGCCAATCGAGACAGGCTTGGTGCATGCATGATGGAGGATTGAAAAGAAGTTTATCTTCTGGATTAATTATATCAATTAACAGATTGGAACTTGAACCTTCAGATACTTCAACAATTGAACTAGTGGATGCAGGGAGGTAATCTTCTCCTGTACTTGCAAGCGATAGGCGAATTGTATGGCCTGCTTCTATTTGTACATCCATAGCAAAGAACTCCATCTTAGCATTAATTGTGTCAAATATAGGCAGCCATGTTTGTTCCTGATTCCCACCCTCATGATATCTTAAATCCATAATTGCATGTCCAATATGGATGCAATTACCGTCTTCAGAGCAGTCTTCTAATAAAGCATATATTTGTCCTCCGACAGTTGCTGTTGAAACATCGATATGTAATCTAGGAAGACCCGAAATCCAAATATTTTTAGTGAATGCTTCACTCTCATAAATTGGTCCAAAGTTTCCATTTGGAAGTATTGTGGTTGTACCTCCTGCCACATTCATTAGCCCTCCTCCAAGATCCATAGAAATTGTCTCCATATCTTGTGGAGGGTACCTATCTTCAATTCTCCATTGACCTTGATTAGATTGTATTTCTACAAATAATCCAGGCTTATCACCAACTCCTTTGAGATACCAATCAAACCATTCTAGTAGGTCTTGCATCCAGTCGAACCTAACCATTTGTGGATATGCCTCTCTACCTCTACCTTCTCCTGAACGATCAAAATGATAATCCGGTCTATCTGGATAATCATGGTCCCATTGACCAAATAGTCCTTTAGATTCAATTCCTGCATCGATTAACTGATTGATAACTGGAATAGCCATATGAGGGTCTACATTCCAGTCATGCATTCCTTGAATGAGATATACGGAACCTTCATAATTTTGCAGTACTCTATCTAAGAAGTATCTTTCTTCCCAATATGTACCTGCGAATTCTCCACCCCACATATATGCAGCTACTCCAGTACCAGGACCAATGATATAGTCAGGACATAAGTTTCCAATATCTTCTTCGTCACCATCAACACCATATGACCCATAAACTCCATTGTGCATTATTGGGGCTCTAGCTTCGCTACTGCCGTTTTTCCACATCAATTCCATTACTCCAATAAGTCCAGAAATTGGAACAATTGTCTTTAGATATTCATTTCCGAATGTAGCAGCCTGCCATGGAGTAGAACCATCATATGATTTACCAATCATTGAAACTCCGCCATTACTCCAATCTTGTGTCCCTAGCCAAGTAACAGCAGCGTCAACTCCAAGTTGCTCAGCATTACCCATCAAGTCCATACAATGATTTGAACGCCCCGTCCCCATTACAGAAACTTGAGCGAAAGCATATCCATGAGGTAAAATCTGATCAATTATCATCTGACCTAACCATGTTCCTGGGACCTCAATAGAAGGAGTTTCGACACTTACTTCATCGAAATAAGGTCCAAATTCAGCAATAACCGGTACTGTGACTCCTTCTGGTACATTTGGAAGCCAGACAGCAAGACTAACAACACCATTAGGTGCAGAGCCTCCCTCACTCAGAGGGAGTTCAAAATTTACGAAATGGTGAGTTGAACCCCACTCATTTTCTGTTTCGAGTAGTTCATAATCGCCATATTCCATTACAAATCCATTAGCCTGATCTGTGGTGTATGGCCACTCTGATCTTTCCCACACAGGAACTCTATCATAAATTCCTAAATCTTTTTTAATTTCGTCTACAACATCATCAATTATCCAACCCTGTAAAGATACTAATAACATGATTATTGCCATTGATACTGCAATCCCTAGCAACTTAATATTAGAACGAGTTAAATTACTGAATTTATCAGATAGAGGAGTTGACTTATCATCCTCGACAGGTATTCCCTCTATCATAGTAAACTTTCGTATAGAACTGTATTATTCAGACTTATGTATTGTTGATAGTTGAAATATTTTATTTTTTTTAAAAAAAAAGATTTAATTAGAGCCGAGGAAATACAAATGTATTTATGCAGAAAAGTCAAAAGTAAACAGACATTAATGAATGAATTATGACAACGTATGTTAATGAACTCAGGACATATACTTGCAATACTGATTGGTTTTTACGCTTCCTTCGCTGTAACAGTGATGAGTGTGGCACCATTATTAGGATGAATCACACTTACTAACGATCCTAGTATAGGAGAGAGAAATAGTGAATACAGCGATAATTTGGTTTAGAAAAATAATCAGAATACACGACAATCCCATGTTAATATGGGCAGAATCTTCTCAAGAAATAGATTCTGTAATCCCAATTTATATTATTGATGAAAATTGGAGTCTCAATAATGAAAATAGCATAGGTGTAAATCGATTGAATTTTCTTTATGATTCTTTATTAGATTTGGATAAAAATCTCAAAGAAAGATACGGGACAAAATTGCTAGTTTGTTCCGGAGATTCTAGTGAAGTAATTGAATCAATCATGGAAGGAACAGGGCAGGAAGTGAGTACACTATTGACGGATTACTGCTCAGAACCTAAAAGTAGGAACGAGATAGGTAATATAATTGAAAATCTAATCACTAGAGATGTAAATACGAAAGTATTTCCAGCAGTAAGTACCATATTAGATATTGAAAAAATTACTCAAATGAAACATTTCAAAGCACCTAATTCGACTAAAAATATGGAAAAAATATTCGAAGAGAATCTTATAATTAGCCCATCTGGTCACTTGTCGGATGGAGATCTTCCAGAACCTAATAATATTCATTCTGAACCATTGATTGTAGAGTCAATTATTCAGAGTAAAAAATTCTCAAAATTTCATATTTCAGCCGAAGAACTTCAGAAAAAAAATTATCAATTAAGATTAGAAAAAGGATTTGAGAACTCGTATTTTCTTGGAGGAGAAACAGAAGCCTTGAGAAGACTCGAGGAAAAAATAACCGAAAGGCCAGATTTTGTTAATAATTTCAGGAAGCCAGCCACTTATTCTACAAACGATATAGAAAACCCAATGGAACCGACAACCACAGGATTATCACCATACATTAGCAATGGATGTCTATCTGTCAGACTAGTATGGAACGAATGTGCGAAGTTGAGAGATATAAATCAATATACAAAACCTCCAGAATCATTACATGGCCAACTGATGTTTAGAGAGATGTTTTACTTATTATCTCGAATTGTCGAAAATTGGGAGGATGATTTGGATAACTCAAACTGTAAACCGATAAAATGGGATGATTATGAGGGGGAAAAAATCAGAGCGTGGGAAACGGGAGTCACGGGGTTCCCTTACATCGATGCAATGATGAGGCAGCTCGATGCAACTGGTTGGATGCATCACCTAGGCAGACATGCCGTATCTTGCTTCTTAACTAGAGGTCAATTATGGCAAAATTGGAAACATGGTCGAGATATATTTGAGAAGAAATTAGTTGATGCTGACTGGGCTGTAAATAATGGAAATTGGCTCTGGTTAGCAGGAGTAGCTCCATTTTCAATGCCCTATTACAGAATTTATAACCCATGTCCTGATTCGAAGTCAAGTTTGAATGTAGAGACTAAGGAGGCTAATTTTGTCAGGTATTGGATACCAGAACTATCACTATTTCCGGCGAAATATATCTTCGAACCGCATTTAGCTCCTTTAGAAATACAACAATCATCAAATTGTATAATTGGAGAGGACTATCCTTTCCCAATTATCAATAGAAAAATTTCTCGGAAGGAAAATATTTCTAGATTCAAAGAAAACCTTCAAAAATTGAAAAATAAATAATCTGTTATAATCAATAACAAAAAATATTTTTTTAAGAAAAAAAATTAGGTTGAAATCTCATTTGTCGAGACTAAGAGTTCTAATTGATCTCCCAATCTTTGCCACAATTCCTCTACTTGCTCACCAGTCATATTCTGTACAAATGTACATTTACATATATACCATTGTTTTTTCCATACATTTCACTAATTCAGTAGCAATAGACAAATAATTGCCTATTTAAAACAAAAAATAAATAAAAATGTTTGTTATAAGATAATTATAGCCCCCCATTCCTGCTTGACTGTTAGATGTGTAGAAGGTATTCTAATTTCTTCAGACTTGAAACTATCTAATATCTCAATTAAAATCCAATCTTTAGCTTTTCTTTCTTTGTAAAAATCTTCAAACCGGCAATCGAAAAAATGTTTTTCTTTCCCACATTTGTGATGAAAAACACGTAAAAATACAATTTTTGGTGCTCGTGCCGGGATTTGAACCCGGGTCGCCGCCTCGAAAGGGCGGCATGATGGACCGAACTACACCA
>PCAW01000038.1:0-7502 GCA_002730775.1 Methanobacteriota archaeon
CGAAGAGGAAGAACCCGAAGAGGAAGAACCCGAAGAGGAAGAACCCGAAGAGGAAGAACCCGAAGAGGAAGAACCCGAAGAGGAAGAACCCGAAGAGGAAGAAATCGTAGTGGAGAAGCATGTGCATGACGAAAATTGTATGCACACGCACAATGAAAAATCCGAAGAGGAAGCAATTGAAATCAACAATTTAGAAAACAATCTAGAAGAATCAGTCATACACAAGAGCCCACCCTGCATCGATACGGCTTTACCAAATCGAACAGAAGGGGTTATTGACTGGAATTGGATGTTTGCAGCAGTTGAAGCAAGCGAAGATAGAACTATAGAAAGCATTGGAGATAAGATCCTAGCATTGAAAAACAAAGGAGTCATAAAAACCAAACAAGATTTCCTGGACTCAATGCTGTTTCTATTCTATGCGACACAAAAAATTGACAAAGAGACTACGCAGAAGCTAGCCTCAATGTTCAGCGAACTTCGCTGAACAACTGACCATGAAACACAAAAATTGTATAAAATGTGGAAAGTCCCTGAAAACTTTAGAAGGGCAGCAATCAGGCATCGGTCCTGAATGCAAAAAAAACATAGCAAAAAATATTTTTGTAAAAGAAACCAACAATTCCGATTACAGTTTTGTAGATGGGGAAATTGAGTGGTTGCTAAATGACTGTGAGTATGATATGGTTACATTATATGTAACTGACGACTACTACAAGGGGAGGTTCAAGGAAATACATTGGACTACCAACACCCCTCCATTCATACACAGTTTAGTGATGGATGGATACAATGATTGGACAACCGACATAAAAGCAATTCCTCCTGTAGCAATTTCTAATCTGCTACACGACTTAGGGTATAGCACACAACCCAACAACAAGAGAGTATTGATGGAAGAGGTTTGGGTAAATCACAAAGTAGAAGTGCAAATACTTCATAATACAATAGGGACAGGTCTGAATGATGAACTGCCCTGTTTAGTGGCATTAGGAGATCCTCCCGATGAGGATTGGATTGATGATTATTTTTCTGAGGCCCTAATGCAAGATAGCAACTCGGGATTCCGCGATTCAATGAATGATGTTAATAGCCTTCCAGTATATCATGCCATGACAATATTGTTATTCAGGCAAGGATTTGGAATGAAGTGGCAAAAATTATTGAACCAAAGTTTCGGATATGAATATTTTGAAGTGACTGAGAGCTATATATTTGAAAGCAAAACGCTTTCCAGTCATATAACGCTTCACACGAATATGAAAAGTGACCGTGAATGGCTATTTAATTTAGGGGATATACAAATAATAAATCCTCTCAAGCCTTTTATGGAATGGTTGAATAAAAAATTAGCTAGCATCCCTAGGCAAGAAGTCGATTCCGTGGATTATTATATCATGTCAGGAATTGAAAGAGAACAATTAGCCGAAGATGCGGCATTGAAAGTAGAAGAACTTTGCACCATTGCCGAGTTTAATGGTCTTGCTGGCGAAGAAATTCGTTGGGGGATGCATAGAGTAAATCGGATAATGGATGAAATATACTTAGAAAATATGTTCTGGAACAACTTCGTAAGGTACGACCAAAATGGGTTACAAGCCATCGAATCATTTACCAGAGTATTATTTAGTAAATTAGAAAAACACGATATATCATTGCCCAGAATCGTTGATACTTGGCATTGATGAAGAAAGATTAACGCTAGAGAGTTTGAAGCGGGTATAAATCCCGCCACTATCCTCGGTTGGCACGACTCTCGGAGAGGGTCTTGCCGTATAGCAATACTGACCATGGAAGATAAATGCAGAAAATGTGGAAAGGCACTACATAGTGCCGTATCTAAGAAGAAAGGATTTGGACCAGTCTGCGATCATGGCAATGTTTGGGTGAACCGCACCCTTGCAGAAGCCTTACATGGTAGCCCTGACAAGCAGGGTAGCAGACTATTGAGTAAGATGAGGATGATATTTGGATGGCAAGATTCGTGTTGAAGAAAAGAATGCTAGAACAAGCAGCATTGAATCACATAAGAGAACACGGACCATCAACTCCTACTAATATAGCATACAATGGAATGTTAGATTCTGGTAAATTGCTAAAAAATCATGGGATGGCATGTTGCAACCCGCAACAAGCATTTTCATGGCTCAATGCAAACGCCAAATTCAAAAGATTGAAAGACGGCAGATTCGATATAGTGGGAGAGGAAAAATAATGCGTGACTATTGTCCTTACTGTATGAAAAGGATAGGACCGATTACTTTCCTACGGGAACACCTAAGAGGCAAGTGCCTCGAAGACAAAACTGACCATGGTAGTACCAAACACAATGAAATTAGTCGAAAATGAAGAAGGGGGCTTCTCGCTCCAAATAGACATAGATGCTAAAGAATTCGATATTCTAAGTGTTGTAAGTCTAAGGCAAGAGAGAGCCCTTTGGACAAGATGGCAAGAAGTCTTAGAAAGATACAGCAACGAACCTGACAACATGATGGCGATAGAAAAGGCTGCATCTGATAGAGCAGACAGACTAGCAAATGGATATGCAACACTCATAGAAAAAGCGAAACTCAACGAGAAATATGGAATTATGCTTTCAGCATTCGAAGATGCAGGAGAACATGGCCTCACACTAGAGGAAGTATGTGATGTCTGCTTCAAGAGGCAATGGAATAAGATACCATTAGAGTTGAGAAAAGCAGAATTGAGGAAATCCATGCAAAGAAACTGGGAAAACTCCCACAGGATGATGAAGAAGGACTTTATGATGTCTCGAGTAATATACAAGACAGACAAAAAAAGACCAACAATCAATTCAATAGCTAAAGCCAACGCAAAAAACGCAGAAAGGGCGAAGAAAGGATTAGATCCAGTCGAGCCGAGTAAAGTGGCCGAAGTTTATCAAAAGAGAAATCTCGGAATCACGGAGGATGTGTGATATGCGAAGTGGCGATAGAATCGTTTTCAGGATTGAAGATGAAGAACAAACATGGACATATGAGGAATGGGAATTGGAATGAGTATCCGATTCACTAACTCACATGCAAACTACTGACCATGGGATATACACACTATTGGTATATGAAAAAGGACAAGAAAGTGTCCGATAAAAAATGGAATAATATGACAAGGGATGCCAAGCAACTGCTTGAAGGAAGCCCAATACTTGAAAGAGCTAAACAAAACAATCAATACGAACACTGGAACGACCCTACAATTACGGATAATGAAATCCGTTTCGACGGTGGACACGAAACATTCGTCTTAAAAAGGAAACCGATTCAAAGTAGTTGGAGAAAAGACGAAGATATGGTATTGAATTTCTGCAAGACTGCGAGAAAGGAATACGACGGATTGGTTACAGCAACTTTGTTGCTCGCCAAACACCACTTAGGAGATGAAATTACAATTTCTAGCGACGGTGACGCAGAAGAATGGGCAGAAGGAGCCTACGAGTGCTATGAAGAGTGCCTCCCCCTCCACGATGGTGTTCCATCGGGATATGAATTTGTAAAAGAAATACTAAACGAAACAGATGCTAAAGCGGCCTTTACGGCAACAATAGCAGATATAAAATCGGAAAAAGAATAAACTGACCATGGTAAGTCTAAGAAAAAGATTAATACAATTCCTGGAAGATGAAAAAACTCTCCAGGTGATATATCAAGAATTTGAAGATGAAATACCCTCGACTATTCGAGGTAGACTTAATGAAAATATAGGAAAATGCTTCCAAAGAGTGGAGCGAGGTGTCTATATCGCCCATACGGGTGACAATCAGGCACTAATCATCGAAGGAGATGCTTGGGCAACATTACCCACTTTCCCAGATAACCATTTTGACGCTGTAATAACAGATCCACCGTATTCTGCTTTGAACAAGCAGATGCAGACCGGAACTGCTAGAGCTAGGAATCGTAAGGGAGGTTGGGATTTTGAAACCAAAGACCTAGATGATGAAATCCTTAGAGAGTTACACAGAGTTTTGAAACCAGGAGGACACATGTTCGTGTTCATGCCTGCTGCGGGTCGTTCCATGTATGGAGACATCGCAGATTACAACGAGAATCAAAGGCAACTCACTATGGGAGCAGGTTTCACATACAACAGAACTTGGATATGGGATAAGGTGCAAATTGGAATGGGTTACTATGGAAGGGCTCGACACGAGTTGATTTTCTTCTATTCGAAGGGAAAGCCCTACAACATGGGCGGATTCAAGAGAAAACCCAATCCACAGCACTATATTCACGACATACTAACAGCATCAAGACCGAGCAACACGAAGAAAAAGCATCAGACCGAAAAACCAATTGAGATTCTAGCAGATATGCTGCAGTTCTCGACAGAGGAAGGAGATCTAGTGCTTGACCCATTCGCTGGAGGGCTTGGAATAGCAGAGGCTTGCTTGAAAACAGGCAGAAATGCTGTTTGTATAGAATTAGACAATAACAACATAAACCGAGGATTGACTCGGTTTGAATGATACTGACCATGGTTAAAGATATTGAAATAAAATTAGGAGGGCCAACCCTCCGTGAATTAGACCCAGTACAATTCTGGGACAAAATACTACACGATACTTGGAGTCATAACGAATATTTTGAAATAATGTGCAAATTACTTTGGAAGGAATATCCAATAGAAAGGCACGAATCAAGTGTTTGGGCTGACCCAATAGTAAAAAGTGAAGACGAAATGAGAGAAATAATCAAAGAATTAGAAGGCTATTGGAAGTCACACATAAAAGATTGGATTATGACATCCCTAGAAAGAAAAGAAGAACAGGTTCAAGAGAAAGAAAAGACAATTCAACTCTTTAGGGCATTAAGTCGATTATACAATGCTACGACACTCTCAGACGCAGAGGCTAACGCAGAAGCATTTTCGGCATTAGGCGATGTTTCAATGGATTTCAGAAACGAAATGGTACAGCATATTTGGGTAATTCCAGAAGATGTAGCAGAAGACAACCAACAAAGAATAGATTGGGAACCATCCAATTGATTACTGACCATGGCAACAAAAAAAGAAGAAGAAGAATTAGAGAAGAAGCTACGAAGCGACTTCCAAAATTATGCAAAAAATGGAATAATGCCTAAGAGCAAGAAAAATGACTTCTGGACACCAAGAGATGTTTTCGAAGCATTAGACGAGCGATTTGGGCCTTACACTTTAGATGCAGCCGCAAGCGAAGAGAACGCATTAGTCGAGGATTACTATGACAAAGAAGCCAACTCGCTCCATCAAGAGTGGACTGGCAGAGTATGGTGTAATCCTCCTTATGTGAAACAAGACGACAAGACTACGCTAAAAAATTGGGTGCAGAAAGCATATGATTCAGTAGCAAACGGTCTTGCAGAACTTGTAACTCTCTTGATTCCGGCATACACTAGCAACTACTATTGGCACGACACGATCTTACCCAAAGCATCGCATCTTGTGTTCTTCCGAGCCCGATTGGACTTCGGAGGGCCGCATATACGAGCAGGGGGGGCTTCGAGACAAGCCTCAGTTGCAGTAGTATTCCAAAACGCCTGGAAAGGTGTTGGAATGCAAGTGCTACAAATGAGCAACAAAGGAGAATGGCTTACTGAGGAAACTTGGAATAGGCAAGAATTAGAACTACGACTGAAAAATGGAATAATTGCACGAGGGGAAAACCTCGACAATGGAAAATTCCTAGTCAAGCGAGGCTCCACGGCCAATTTACGGCCTAGACCCTCATGGAGAGAGTCGGAAGTAAGAAGCAGAAACAAACTGATAGAAGAAGGAACTCTGAGGGAAAGAGGCGACGAACTGGTATTCACTAGGGATGTCACATTCAACAGCCCAAGCATGGCCGCGACATTCGTTCGCGCTGTGCAATCAAACGGCAAAGCCCTTTGGAAAGCAACAGCATAAACTGACCATGGCAAACAAAACAAAATTTACAACAATATATGCTACATACATACATGATCCGCAAGAATCACACGCTGTATGTATGCAAGAGGCAATAGATGAATACATCTTCTTCGAGAAGATAGAAGATGCCAGACGAAACATGTTAGAAGGGCTACTAGAACTTTATGCGAGAAATAATACACTAACGCATAATAATGACCGAGAATTGAAAGTGTGGCTAGCAGAATGTGAAATTTGGCCTACTGATGACAACGGTGAAGCATTAGATGAGTGGCCTATTGGAAGACAAGAGATTAACGGCGAAGGAACAGTCGCCTGTCTCTATCAGCTTTCATTAAACTAAAAACTGACCATGGCAGACAAAAAATTCAATGTAATGTTATCCCAATCAATTTATTGGGCGAAAGAAATAACAGTAAATGAAGAATTAAGAAAAGAATATGAATGGATAGACTCAAGTTTATCTGACAGAGAATTTGCTATTGAAGTAGCAAAAGACGGTGCAAGCCTCGATGAAGTAATTGATGGCGGAAAACTGACTGTAGATGATGCAATCGAGGTGAACGAATGAGAGGAAGCGATGGTAGACCAACAGTAGGTTGGATAACAATCGACAAAATCAAACTCTATTTTGCAGGTAAAAATGTAAAAGACGCATCTATATGGATACGGGAGAAAGATAATTCTGAAGCCCGTACTAAGGTAAAAGAATCAGAAAGAATTGACTTAGAAAAGTTAAACGACGACTTACAACATGGAAATCCGGAAGTTGACATTAGCGACCTGATTACTGCGTTGAAGAGATGTTATGAAAAGATTGACGACCTACAGGGTAAGATCGACAGCGCACACGAAAGTGAAAACGAAAAAGAAAACGAAAAAGGAAAGTTGAGTTACGAAGAGAGGTGCCTTAAATGGGCATCTTGCTTCTATCTCTTCAAAGAACTGCCTGATGAATTTTTTGAGATGGACGAAGCATCTCAAGATGCTCACTTGGTAGGCCACGCTTGGGAACCTTTTGAGCGTGAAAGTGCCGACGCCATATATGGGTATATAGATAGTTTGGCACGCCATATTATCAACAAGAAATACCCAGCCTCCGAGTGAGGCTACTAGATGCGAAACATACACAAAGAATACGAGATAGTACATACTGTACTAATATATTTAGAGAATGTGAACACACTGGATGTTCTGCTAAGAGCAGGAGATCCAATGTTACAAAGTCATTACGAAGAACACTATGTAGGTCTAAAACCAAGCGAAGTTTGGTTCAGATTAGACATAGAACATCGTAAGAACATTGTAAGAGATGCTATTGACTATTATACTAAATAGCACTGGGCTGACGCCTTACTAGATGAGAAAACGTGGAACGTTAAATGAAAGAGACCCTTTTACAACCGAAGTTGAAATCAACGAGCCCGATAGGATTCGTTGGCCAATTAGGTGTAGAGCGGTTATCGACACAGGTGCGACAAGAACTTCTATTGATGAAGGATTGGCTCGCACACTGAATCTCAAATCCGCTGGACGGGTTAGAGTAAGAAATGCAATGGGAGTACAAAAAAGGAAACTAGTTTGGCTACAAATAG
>PCAW01000039.1:0-9622 GCA_002730775.1 Methanobacteriota archaeon
GCGCGAAGATCCTGTGCAAGCTCAAGGCTGTATTCTGCCTTCAGTGCTCTGGACTTAGCGGTTACGGTGACCTTCTCAATCGAGAAAGCCATCTGGTTGAAGTGGTTGCTGCCTTCGCCAAGTCCTTCAGCGTCCTCAGTATCCATACCCTGACCAACTCTATAAGCGAGTTGAGTAGAGTTAGCATCTGGGCTAAGAAGACCTGGATTAGTACCAGACTGTGCGGTTGTACCGAAACCAACGGAAGAACCATCAGAACCAGAAACATAACCTGAACCTTGCTCTGCTTCTGTAGCAGAAGAATCGGATCCAGAGAATGCAGAATCTACTTCGTCGAAGAATGCTTCGGAACCAGTTTGATTCTTGTAACGTGAACGCATCGCAAAGATGAGTCCAGTAGGACCGTTCATTGGTTGAACGCCTGCAAGGTCATATGCGACCAAGTTAGGCATAGAACGACGGATAAGGCTGATCAATACGGGATCAAAACCTTGGGTAGCGCCTGATGCGCCAGCGGAGAAACCTGCAGTTGCTCCAGAAGAACCAGTTGAGTTTACGGGTGACTCAGAAAGGAATGACTGCTCTTCGCGGGTCTCTCTTTCTTGGTTCTCTAACAGGATAGCGGTAACAGCTCTACGATGAGAATCCTTAATAGGATCCATTCCATCATAGTCAAGTACTGGTGCCCACTTCTCCTGCAGTTGTTCAGAATTGAACATTTGCATTTGAATTTACCTCTTTAAAAAGTTTAGTTTGATTTAATTATCATTTAAAAGTCAATTTTTAGCGACTCTGCTGAGTGTTTGAAGGTATGCTTCCATAATGGAACCAACTTCAGGTGCAGCGGTAGTAGTCTGCTCTTGAGACGATTCTACAACCGTTTCAGCAGCTTCTCTTTGAGAACTAGTTGCGGATTCTGAGAAATATGAATTTCTTAGAGTAACTAGTTTCTCACGATAGGTCTCTTCACTATCAAACTCAACATTTTCAGCAAGGGAAGCAAGCTTCTCTTTCTGAGTGACTGCAAGTCCTTCAGCAACTTCTGCAAAAATTACATCAGCGGAGGATTCTGCTAATCTACGATTCAAACCGATGTTCTTCTCGATCTGCTCGTTGAGTTTAGACTCCATTTCATCTAGTTTATCTACCATGCTTTCGATTACATCATATTTTTCTTCAGGGATAGATACATAATGTTCTTCAAAAAGACTCTTCATTCCATTGAGGAATGATTCGGTCATTTCGGTCTTGAGACCGTGCTCGATTGCAAGTTTGTTTTCTTCCAACCATTCTTGAGCAACGTACTCAAGATACGAATCTACACGTTCTGTAAGTTCAGTCTTAACTGCAGCAACTTCCTCAATGAGTTGCTCTTGGTATTTGACCTGAATTTGCTCTTTTACTTCCTCAACCTTAAGTTTGATTGCGGTTTCAAAGATTGTACGTGCTTTGTCTTGAAATTCTTCGGAAAGATCTTCACCATCTAACAGTGCTTTAACATCTTCTTCGACGCTAAATTCTGCTTCAACAGTGTCTTCTTTAATTTCTTCCTCAGTTTCGTCGGTAGCTTCAGCAACCACTTCTTCTTCGGTAGTCTCTTCTTCAGAAACTACTTCTTCATCTGTGGTCTCTGCTTCAGAAACGATCTCTTGATTTTCTTCGACTTCTTCGGACTCCTCTTTCATTCCTGCAGGCATTGCGTCTGCGGGTTTTGCGCCCTTATTAACAACATTCTTTACCTGTGCAAGACTAGGGCTAGATGTGTTAAGTTTTGCTGAATCGTCGTCGGGACGATAGTTTTCGGGGGTAGGACCGCCAAGATCTACAACGCTTGGTTGACCATCAGGTATACCTGTGGTTAACTTTTGCATTGGCTCAGCAGCAGCAGCCCCTTTGGTTACTGCGTTTTCCATTTCTTGTAAATTGCTACCAACGGACATGTGAACTTCGATTAAGTATTAATCTTTATTATTTATAGTATTAGAGATTTGCTAAGAAATCTTGGAACAACTGTAATTTGTGTTCCTCAAGTGTTTTTTGCTCTACAAGAGCATTAATTTTCTTCTGAGTTACTTCTGCAAGTTGTTCGCGAAGGATTCCTCCTTCCCAAATCCACTCCTTTCCTTCCATGATTCCTGATACAAAAGCATCGGGTGCAGAAGGATCGGCAACGATATCAGCGGCAGTTGCCAACATGAAATCTTCACCTACAACTTTACAACCAGTATGATCTTCTTTAATTGAACCAACACCACGAGAAGAAACTCCAAGACAAACACCATCGCTAATTAATGCTTGGGCAATTTTACCCATTGGTGTTTCTAGAAGTTGTGCTTTACCTATAAAATTATTTCCTTCTTGACGAAGAGATATAATTTTATGTGATACGCGATCTAGGTTGACAGTAGGACCATCAGGATGACCAAGTTCTCCTAAAGCACGACCCTTTTGAGTAAAGTTTTCATTATACCTTCCAACTTCACGAGCAAGAGTTTCGGTAGGATACATTCTACCGTTACGGTTTTGAATGCCACCTTGAAGGAATACACCTTCAATAAAACATTTCTTACATTTACCAACCTTTTCGGTAATAAATTCTACCTTTGAAATTTCTTCTGTGATAAGTTTCATTGTTTTCTATTATCCTGTTACTGGATTATTGTTTTCATCATGACGTTGATATGTTCCAGGAGTCACTGCACTATTATTTTCATCATGACGTTGATATGTTCCAGGAGTTCTTGTAGTGTTATCTACATTACGGGCTTGATAGTCTGCATTGAAATTTTCATATTCAACACTTGTCCACCCTTCATCACCACTAAATTGTGTGACCGAAGTTTTTCCTGGTTGAGGATCAACTTCGTTATTATCTTCATCGTGGCGAATATATGCCATTACTCAGAATCCTCTTCTGATTTAGTCTCATCTTCAATATTAAATATGGAATGTGCAACTGAAGATCTTTCATTTTCAACATTACTAGATGCTTTATTAAACAAAGCATCCTTTATTTTGTCGCTAATATCTGATGCAGAAGCATCAGTAGCGATCAAATCGATAACATCTTCCATGTAATTAATTGTATAGGTATATTTTTTATTTATATCTCTGCCGATTTAGTATCTTTCTGAAGGTTGGCATCAGTAATATCAGCATCAACCTCTAAATCTGCCTCAATTGGAACATCACCAAGTAATTCGTTACCACCAGCATCAGGTAATGGTTCTCCTGTTATAGGATCAATAGAATTGGGGTCTGGAATAATTCCTTCTTCAATTTCTTTTTCAATTTGAATATCAATTTCCTTAATTTCTGTATCAGTTTGGCGTAAAATTTTACGTCGAACATAATCAACAGAATAATATTTGCCAATATACGGTTCAATTGATGCCAACGTTCCTAAACGTTCATTCATCAATTCACTATCTTTGAGTTCTGCGAATTGATTATCATATACAAAGTCATATTGAATATGATCTGAAATTTTTTCCCAATCTTCAGGTGTAATAATATTTTTTAATATTAGTTGAGTCTTCAGCATATCGCTGAATATATTTGCAAATCTTTTTCTCAATCTACCAACAAATTTAGTAAATTTTAATTCGTCTCTAAGAATTTCTGAAGAACGACCAAGATTGAATCCACCATCAGAAGCAATTCTAGATTCTGGAACTCCAAGTGCTCTATAAAGTTTCTTTTGGAAATACTCAATATCAGCAAGTTCTCCTAAGTTCTGTCCACCAGGAAGAGTTGTGATTTCAGTTCCTCTACCACCTTCTCTTCTAGGAAGCCAGAAGTCTTCCATCATACTCATATGCTTACGATCATCACGAATTTCGCCAGTATTGGCATCGTAAACTTGCTTATTACGATAACGATTCATAACATCACGAAGATATTGTTCTGCCTTTACTTTAGGAAGATTACCAACATCAATATAAAAAATACGACGTTCTGGTGCTCTTGATAATCTATAGATGACCAAAGAATCCTCAATCATTCTAAGTTGATTAAGTGCTTTAATTGCTTTATGGAGATATGAAAGAATTGAACCTTTATTTCTGTCTACAAGACCCGAGGTAACATAAGTAATGGTATCTTTTGCCATTTTGACACCCTTTTGACCATTAGCACCCGATACTAATCCAATCGGATAATTTGGTTTTGGTGAGTATACATAATATTCTTCAATATCTGGATACAATACTTTACTTGTTTCTGTTGTCCTAGAAAGATCAATTCCTTGTACACCTTTATTTACTTTCTTTTCTTGACGAATAAATTTGATCTTTGTTGGATCAATATATCTCAATTCCTTAATACCAGATTCTGGTTTTTTAAGATCAATTACTTTATGATAATATAACTTTCCATCAACATACCAATTTCTAAAAATTTCGTGAGATTTTTTATCGAAATCTAAAAGTTCTTTAATATACCTAAATTCATTTCTAATTAAATCTTTTAATTTATCACTTGCATTTACATTAGACAATTCAATTTCTACTGGTGAATCATATAGATCACTAACAATTGCTTCATTAACAACATCTTCAATAGCATTATCCACTTCTGGGTGAATTGCCATTTCGCGATATCTTTTTATTAATTCGTTTTCGTTTCTATATGCACCTTCAATATCAACATATGATCCATAAAATCCACTTGCTATAAAATTATCAACCCCGTCCCCATTATTAGGGGGAACGGGGGACAATGTAGATTTTGATTTCGGCTCACTAGGCTCAATAGAAAATCCAAAGAGTTTCGTCATTTTATAATTTTACTGTGTTATTTTAATTATTTATTAAGTCAGTGACGGATACGCTGAAGAATCGGATCCTGTAGCAATATTCCAATATAAGACTTGGAATTCAACTGTAAATTCTTCAATAGTATCTGTAGTATCCATTGAAAGTGCAATTTCAGAAACATTTGTTGGAAATAACCCAACAAAATTATATTTTCTGAGAGGATTGCCATTTCTATCTAACTGAGTAACATCCGCATTTGCGGTATAATCAGATGGATTTACTTCACCAGATCCATTTGAAAGTCTACTAATACCATTCATCCACTGTTCCATCGCAGTTCTGATTTGGAAATCAGCATCATTAAGAACAGTAACAGTCCAGGTATCAAAGGTTCTTTCACCAGCAACCTTGAGAATCCTTCCACGGAAAGGAACTTCAACGGGAGTAATATTTGATGCTGGTAAATTTGCTGCTTTTATCATAAATGGGAACCTATCTGCAAGTCCGTCACTGCTTATAGATACATCCTCTGCTGAGGGTGTATCCGCATTACTCATAAACTCAAATGTGCTTCCCACTGCCGCTGGGAAATTTATATCAACCTCAAACAGGTTGGGGCGAACGCCACCACCCGTTAATTGAGATTTGAATTGTGAAATGTTTCTTAGTGCCATTGGTTTTGATCCTCGTTAGTAATTTTATGCGTTAAAAAAAATAAATCAAGCGTTTCCAACCACTTCTGAGAATGATACTCCAGATCTGGTAGCTACGAATGTTAGTCCGATAAAGTTAATAGATCTAGATGGTTTAATGAAGATGTCAGCAACAAATTCGTTGGAATCAACTACTGCTGCAGTATTGTTGGTCTCATCACAAATTAATCTGAAGTCCTGAATACCACGCTTTGCTTGAACATCTCTGAGGAATGGTTCAACAGCATTTACAAATGAACTTCTTGTTAAGGCGTCATTAAACTCAAACATAACGTCTCTTCCAGCACCTTTAATTGCTTGTTCTAGGAAGATAAACAATCTACGAACATTGATTCTATCAAATGCCGATGATTTGTTAAGTGCGGTTTTATCACCGAAGAGTGTAATTCCACCACCAGGTGTGAAGATTACAGGATTAATTCTTGCAGAATAAAGTCTATCTCTTTGATTTTGAGATGGATTGTATGCAAGTTTGACTGCACTCAAGATACCACCTCTAGCAGTTCCTGCAGGTGAATACCATGGGAAACTTAAGGTATCATTTCTGGCACAAATTCCCGCAATATCACCATTTAAAGGAATATAACGGAATGTATCCGAGAATCTGTCATACATGTACTTATACCCACTATCGAGTACTCCATACGATGATGAAGGAACAGATGAATAAAAACTAATCAGATTATCTGTTATATCAGCAGAACTCTTAACTGTATATCCGTTACCAGACATCGTAAGAAGTTCATTTCTACAAGGAGAAACGAATGCAATCGCATCTTTTCTAACTTCTGCAATAGCAATTACTTTACTTGCAAGTGATTGTGCTTCTGCTCTTTCATAACCGCCGCCACCCATAAGGATGAAGTTGACATCAAATTCGTCATTATTTGCAAAAAGATCATATCCTATCGATAGATCACCAACTCCGGCTTTCAATGCTCCAGCAGCATCGATGTCTGTAGTGCCGTCATAATTTAAACCACCACCAAGAGTTAGTGTGGTATTACCAGTAGCACCAAAATCAATATTTAAGGTATTTTGATCCCATGCTATATCAGTGGAATGTCCAAATGTTCCGTCAGCAAAACCAGTAGTCACAATGCCTGCAGGTGCTCCACCAGCAAAGATAAATTCTGATATTTCAGAAGTATACTTTCTCCAATATGAAGTTGCACCAGCAGAATACTGTGCATCTTTTGCTTTAGATAGTGATGTATGCTTCTCAAGAATAGTTCCTGCATTACCAGTTACTTCACCTGTATCATCAATAACAACTAGATGCAGTTCATCAAATCTTGAACCTTTAGCGGATGCATATGATGATGTGGAGGGTCTTTCTGCAAGAGTATTCCACGAAATTGAAGTGTTTGTAAGTTCTATAGATTGATTATCATACCAATCTTGCTGTGTAGTCCCTGTTGCTGTTGCCCAAGCAACACTTTGACCGGCAGTGTGGAAACCTATTACCGTAGCATTATCAAATGCATATGTTCCTGATGGTTGATAGTCAACTTGCGTTGCTGTTCCAGAGGCGGAAACGTGCTCAATAACTTTAACTGAAATTTGTGTTGCAGATGCTTCAGTAATAATGCCTTTTAAATAACCATCAAGTGCTTCGGTTGTTCCTGCACCAATTTTTGTTTTACCAACTGCAGATTGGGTGATACCCATACCAACAGAGACAGCAACACCAGTGCCGAGTGAATCAAGTCCTGAAAAACCGCTGAGGATTTGGTCTGCCTTTGCATCAATGATTGCAACTTTAACTCCGTTGGACCAAGATCCTGGATTTCTTGCAGCAACAGTTACGCCAGAAATGATATTTTCATCATATCCAAGGTTCACATAATCTTCATAACTTTTAATTTTAGGTGCTGATCCTGAACCAGCAAATGCATTTTTGAGTGAAGTATCATCAGATCTTACAACCCTAAGTGAACCACCATAAGCAAGGAACGAAGATGCCACCATCCAAGTTTCATAATGATTATCAGTTGCGTAGGGATTTCCGAAAGTGTTTAAAAGCTCCTGCTCGTTGTTGATTAGCACTGGCTCGTTTACTGTTCCTTTCGCAAAAGGACCAACAATAGCGCCAATACCTTCGGCAGTCGGATCAACCCTTCCAACGGTTAGATCAACTTCCTTAACAACAATGCCAGGAGATGCTAAATTTAATGGCATCTTTACGTTCTCCGTATCCAAATTATCTGAAATTATTTATTAAAAAGGGTATTTTCAACGGGGAAACAGTGAGTGAACATCTACCAATCAGGATATGTCCAATAATTGATGGGTAATTTTTCTTTTCGTCTTTTCAAAACTCGTATTTTAGTGCATTCTTTACATTCATAAGAATATGCTGATGGTCCACTACCTTTTCTAGTTTTGTAAAATCCATCAACTAAATCTTTTATAATTTCACATGATTTACACTTTCTTTGTTTAAATATTAAATGCTCTAATTCGAACTCTTCATAAAAGTCCATTACATATAATCCCACATATAAGAACGATCGCCGTACTCATCGGAATGCCAAACTTCTCCTTCACTGTCAGTAAAGGTTGATTCACCAAACCCATCTGCAATAAATCCAAACGGTGCCATATCCTGCTCTATTTGATTTTTCTGTTCTTCATATAATCTTTTACGAATATCATTATCAGTCATCTCCTTAAAATACTCTTGAGCAACTAACCAAGAAAATATTACAAGGCACATTGCAAGGTCATCATTACAACCTTCTTCTGCTTCAAAAGAATTATGTTTTTGAGTAAATGTTGTTAATTCCGAAATAATTTCATAATCCGAAACTAATATCTTATCGTCTTCTAGGAGAGTTTTTAAATTTGAACATCCTAGTTTTTTAACTGCTGCAGTTGTTCGCACACCAAGTTGAGATTTTTTACCACTAAATCCAGATCCAACAATTTGACCGGCACGTCCTCTCATAGAACACATGAGAAGATTTTCATTTTCTAAATCAAAATGTAAAATACTTGCTACTTGATCACCAATATCATTAACTTCTACTAAAACAAATGAATTATTATATGCTCTCGTGACTTCATCAATAACACTAGGAAACAACATTGGTTTAATTTCATTGTTTCTATACTTTGCTACTACCCTATATGGGAACTCTGTAATATCAAATATAATAAATGCAGAATAATCGTTCCCCATCCCGCGAGCAACATCGACAGTAGTAAGATAGTTGTGTGATTCTTGAGGATCTTCATAAATGTCTAAACCAGCATTTCTTTGAATTGGTTCATCATAAACTAAATTCCTTAACTTTGCAGGACTAATAAGAGTATTAACAGATCCAAGAAATTCACATTCAAATTCAACTTTGAATTGTTGCTCAGAAGTGTTGGCAATAGTTTGTTCTTTCCATACTATATCTCTACCAGGAACTTCGGACCAGTGAACATCTGTTGGTATATATTCATTCTTACCTTTTTCTGCATCATGCCACATACGGTAGAAATGATTCATACCCCTAGGAGTAGAAACAATAATTACCTTTGTGCTCTGTCCAGAAGAAATAGTAGGATAAACAGAGGCAAAGAAGTCATCAGCAATGTGATTCGGGATGAACGCGAACTCATCAAGAAAGATGACATTATAGGATCCACCTCGGACAGCAGATGAAGAAGTAGAATTAGCTGAAATTTTGGACCCATTTTCTAATTCGAGAGAACCCTTATTCCAAGATATAATACCTTGTTGCATCCATCTAGGCAAGTTTTCGTAAGCAAGTTGTAATCTTCCAAGTAGATCTCTTGCTGTAGATGCTTTGTTTGCTAAGATCGCGACGTTAACATTGTCGTTAAAAACAGCGTAATGTAAAAGATATGATACACAAGTTGTAGACTTGCCAGTTTGACGAGGCATCTTACATATATTAAATCTTTGATCATGGAAGTTTTGAATTAACTTTTCCTGAAATGGATACATGTCAAAAGGGACAAGACCATGATCAAGTGAAACTATTTTTATATAATTTCTTGCAAAATAAACAGGGTCACTTTTACATTTGAGGAACTCGACGATTTTGTCTTCAGTCCACTCAATCTGAGTATTTGCTTTTTTTAGGTTAGGATTACCAAGATAAATTTCACTCATACACTAACCTCAACAATTCCAGC